>NZ_JBALWD010000001.1:0-214496 GCF_036960985.1 Sneathiella sp.
CGCGGAGTTTTTTATATTTGCGCAACAGGCTGTCTCTTTTTAGTCGGGACACACGATCGAGAAATGTTTGGCCAATGAGGTAATCCATTTCATGCTGTATGACTGTAGATAGAAAACCTTCTACTGTTAGCTTTCTGTCATTTCGCATTTCATCAAAATAAATGACAGTAATCATTTTTGGGCGCCGGACCATTGCTTCGATGCCCGGAAAACTAAGTGACGCCTCTGTGTATCTATGTGTTTCGTCAGACGCGTCAATGATTTGCGGATTGATCAACACAAGTGGAGTTTTTTTACCCTCCGTCTGTAGATCAATAACAATAATCTGCTTTAGTAAACCGACCATATTAGCCGCGAGGCCCAAGCCTCTATTTGCATATAATGTCTCAAACATATCAGAGACACATTGTCGGAGTTCATCATCGAACTTGTCGACTTCCAAAGCTTTCTTACGAAAAATCGGATTTGGCGCAAGAATGAGGGGTAATTTTAGCATTATAAATCCACAGGCTTACGGTGTTTCTCCCATCGCACGCAGGCTTTTGTCCCATTTTTCCAACCACCAGCCATATTGTTCGGGCCAATCCTCAAAATTGCCAGTCTGACCAAGTTTTTCAGCTGCGTGAACTGCCCAGGACGGATCATATAAAAATTGTCGACCCACTGCGATTAAATCCGCAGCATCATCGCACAACAATTTTTCGGCAAATTTGGGGTCTCGAATGAGACCGACCGCCTGTGTCATGATATTCGCTTCTCTTTTTATCCGCTCCGCATACGGTGCCTGAAAACCAGCTCCTCTTTTTAAACTTGAGTTAGTGGCTCCTTTCGTTGAATTACCACCGGAAGAGCAATCGACAACATCAACGCCTCTGGCTTTAAGCTCTTTTACAAATGTCACACTATTGTCCATTTCCCATCCGCCTTCAATACCGTCCACCGACGATATGCGAACAAATAATGGCATCCCTTCCGGTATGGCAGCGCGAACGACATCGACTACTTCCAAGGGATAGCGCATGCGCCCAACAAGGGATCCGCCATATTCATCCTCTCGGATATTCGAAAGCGGCGATAAGAAGCTTTGCAACAGATACCCATGGGCCATATGAATTTCGATGACCTCAAATCCAGCTTTCACAGCCCGTATCGACGCCTCGGCGAAGGAACTTTTTAAATCTGCAAGATCCTTCTTCGACATTGCAGTTGGGGTAAGCCAGCCATCATCTAAGGGGAGTGCAGAAGGTGCCAAGGCCTCCCAAATGAAGTCACCTCTTGCAATATCTTCTTCAGTTTGTGGTCCATTTCCGTGCCAAGGCCTCTGCATACTAGCCTTCCGCCCAGCATGTCCAATCTGAATAGCTGGTACAGATCCATTTTGTTTGAGAAAATGAGCGATCGGTTGCAGTGCCTCCCCTTGCCCGTCTTCCCATAAGCCAAGGCAGCCATTCGTAATACGTCCATTTTGTGTAACGCCCGTGGCTTCAACGAAAACAAGACCCGCCCCGCCCAGAGCAAATTTGCCATAATGGACGGAATGGTGCGCAGTGGCATAGCCATTCCGCGCTGAATACTGACACATCGGTGAGACAACAATTCGATTTGGAAGTGTGACGCCACGAATATCAAGCGGTTGGAATAAGATTGGTCCAGACAATTGATTACTTCCCTTATCCTAATTCGTTTCTTTTTAATTAGGGTTATTGATTTTCACATTAGTGTTCAGCCTAACTCTCGAAAAAACCACAAGAGAACGCCAACCCAAATAAATCCTAAAGTGTTGCGGCGGCAAAGGTATTGCATTCATCAACATTCCCTGTTTCGAAACCTTTTTTAAACCATCTCACTCGTTGCTTGGATGTACCATGAGTAAAAGAATCCGGGACAACACTTCCGGTACCTTGCTGCTGCAATCGATCATCACCGATTGCTGTTGCGGCATTCAAGGCTTCGTCTATATCGCCCGCCTCAAGTAATTGTCGTGCATTGTCGGCATAATAGGCCCAGACACCTGCAAAGCAATCAGCCTGTAATTCGAGCATCACCGAAAGTTTGTTTCCCTTTGCTTCGCTTAATTTGTGGCGTTGTTGGCTAACTCGTTGAGAAATACCGAGCAAAGTTTGAATATGGTGGCCAACTTCATGCGCGATAACGTAGGCCTGAGCAAAATCTCCAGGCGCACCAAAGCGGTTTTTCAAATCTTGGAAAAACGTCAAATCAAGATAAACCTTACGGTCACCGGGGCAATAGAATGGGCCCATTGCCGACTGCGCATACCCACAGGCTGATTGTACAGCGCCCGAAAAAATAACCAGTTTCGGCTCTTCATATTGCGTATTCGCTTTGGCAAACAAGTGGTGCCAAGTCTCTTCCGTATCGGCCAGTACCACTGCCACAAACTGGCTAAGTTTATCGGCCTGCGGTGGTTGCCGGCTCTCTACCTGAGGCGCGGATTGCATTCCTCCTTGCAGCAAGACAGTCGGATCAACGCCCAGGAACAGCGAAATCCCCACAATAACCAAAACACCGACTAGTCCCAAACGACCGCCACGCCCCCTCGGCAATCGGATAGGCAATCGCCTCCCGCCACCGAAACCTCCAGATGTGGTTTGTTGTCGCCGATCCTCAATATTTCCGCTTTGTCGACGACCTCGCCATTTCATCGGCTTTCCTCCGCGCTCCTAAATGCTACGTTAGAGGAAATAATATTATAAAACCGCAGGATCTCTAAGTGTTATTTCATGGGTTCTCTTAATAACACGCATTGCCAGAAGGGGGCACGGACGTCAATGATTTAACAGCCGGTTTGAAAACTAGATTTGACAAAGGCAGCAATATCAATTGCCCCCCTGCGTCGCTAAGTAATTTGTACAAGGGCCTAGCCCCTTTTCTATAAAAAGATTTTTAGCCCTGTGTATTAGAAAAACTCGAGGTCCGCCCTATTGTCGCCCATTTAGGTAATGCCACTAAATTTGAGCCGCGCGTATCCTGCACTTCAGCATCACCGACAAAAACATATCCCTTGTTGCGGACTGTTTTGATATAGGATGGTATTTCTCCGTGGGGCTCTACAATTTTACGAAGCTTGGCAACAAGATTATCAACACGCCTATCGTCATAATTCCAAGGCACGGAAAATATCTCCTTCGAAATCTCATCCCTTGACAAGACTTCGTATCGACGATTGACGAACATCATCATCAGCTGGAATTCATTTCCTGAAAGCTTGAATTTCTTTGTGTCAGGCCCGTAAACTTCCATCTTGTCCATTAAGACATGAAACGTTTTCTCAGCCAAATCTTCATGTTTTTGTGTAGGTTTCATGCGCTGTCTGATCCGCAACAAAAGTTCGCGACAACTTACGGGTTTCGATAAACAATCGTCTGCACCGGATTCCAACGCACAAATTTTTTGTGCCGTAAGTGTTTCACTGTCAACGATAACAATTTTGACGATATTATCATCCGTCCTAATTGCCTCAATCAGACCAATCCCACTTCCGTCGGGTAGTTTCGCATTGACAATGACGACGTCGTAATGGCTTCCTCCGCCTAACTTAACAGCAGTTTGCATATCTTCGGCAGTATCAACTGTAAACCCAAGTAGCCTCATATAATCTGAAATCTGAGCCTGAAAAGAAAGATCCGCGTCGATAAGTAAAACCCGTGAACTCTCAAAAGCGGTTTTTTGAAATATGCTTGCTTTACATAGTCTCTCCATTACATTCCCTAACCTCTCGTATACCTTTACTTCAATTTACTTGTAAATATTTAAGCTTTACTGGCCTCACCGTACGACATTTTGATAAAGCTCAATGGAAGTTATTTGTTATAGAGGCACATCTATACAAAACCTGTTGCTGCATCAAATGATTTTCTATTATATCTAGTATCACTATGTTTATGGGCAAGTCTGATTAAAGCTTCTAATTACACTCGTCTAAAATGTATTATTTTACCTATATCACTCGCTTCAATTATGGGATACATTTATTACATCATTAGAATTTGTAATAGACAAAGAAGAGTTTTGTAATAAATCTTGACTAGCAGCAATACATTCGTGTCTCTCTAATAGTAAAATCTAACTAAAAGTTTACTAAAAATAACTCTGTTCTGGTTCATATCAAAAACCTCCCCCAATTATCCAATTCCTATTCGCCTATCAAAGAATATATCTGTTACATTATTGTTCTTAGTACGAATATCAAATCTCCTATAAATAGTGGAGAATCTGTTATTTAAAGATATTTAACCAGCTCAAATAGGCGATTTATAAAAATGGAACTGACCACAAAAAAATGACTTGGAGGTTATAGCTTTTCATTACAAATCGGACTTAATATTTGAATGCGCGCGACATCTCATATCTCCAATCTGTCTTATTGGAAAGGCGCGGCAAGCTATCATTCAGAAAATGTTTATTATATTACTTTTATAAACATATGTCATAATAATTTTAAGATTTTTAAGTAATACAAAGAAAAAAAACTATTCATATAATAATATTAGGTATGTATAAAAGAATACATATATTCTTATTATTTCATAAATTATTTGAGTATAGCGGCTTAATCTAATACATGTATTTTACAATGTAACAAATGACATTTCTGCTCGCAATCCCATATTATCTATATGTTATTTCATATGAGGAGTAAGTAAAGCATGGTAACCGAATTGCGCGCTCATGACATCGAGTATAAGGACAGCACCGACGACGCGTTGGGAAATCTAAATTTTCTCCACATTGCCAAAACCGATGAATATAACCAGTTTCTCGAAGCCATCAACAACTCTATTGTTCATTATCAAACCATATTCGACATCCACCGCCAAGTTGGCGTCGGCGCCGAAGCTCTAATTCGAACAAAAACGTCTTATAAGGGTATGTCATATTCTCGACTAATTCACTATGCGCAAACCAATGACTTTGTTCCGCGGATAACGGAGGTCGTCTTAAAAGACGTTATATCACGGGTGCGGACGGAAACACGCTCACTCGGGGCGATTGGGCAATATGGTGGAAATACGCACCAGACGCCAGAGGCCTATGTCTATACGGTTAATATTTCCCCGGCATGTCTGGAAGACCAAGTTTGCATTGACCTTATTAATCAATTTTTGTTTGTCGCGTCGAACAGGTTTAGGTTGATTTTAGAATTATCAGAATACAATGCATTCCCATGCGAGCTACTAGAAGAATTTTACAAACGCGTTGGACGTGACAACAGAGTAAAATTTGCGATTGATGATTTCGGGGTCGGCCAATCGCGATTTGAAAATCTGAATTCTCCTCTGGTTGCGTGGGTGAAAATAGACAGATCCTTTCTGCCCGTAAATCAGGATGGTGAAAAACTTCGCACACTTAGGGCCGTTGTAGAGTTTGCTCAATTCTTCGATTGCGAGGTAGTCGTCGAAGGCATTGAAACAAAAAGTCAGTTTGATCTGGTTTCCAAACTAAAGGGCGTTAACCTCGCCCAAGGATATCTTCTGGCACGCCCAGCCCCTTAAGCACCGCCTTCGCTACAGACGTTGTCCTTTCTAAGCAAACTTGTCATATAACGCCAACATCTAGCTTCAACAATTTCCTTGGCCTGGCCATTTAATCGCGCATCGACTATTTTTTTACCTCTCCAGTGTACTTAGGGCGTCAGTTCTTGCTTGCCGGCAATGGTTGAAAATTTCGGCCGCATCACCGTCTGACGCAAAAATACTTTCAACAACAACTCGTTTCCGGGCGGTCGGACCGTGGGTGATACCGACAACCAATGCCGAAGAGATTGGCGACCTTCGTCTGTAATCGCATAGGTCCTTTTCGACCGATTATCGTCGGCCTCGGTTTTTAAGTTCCTCAATCAGACCTGACCGATGTAATTCGCGAAGATGCGGATAAAGCTGTCCAAAACTCTCGCTCCAATAATTTTCGAGACTCCCTTCGATCTCCTGTTTGAGCTCGTACCCAGACATTGGCCGCCAAGTGAGTAGCCCAAGCATCGGAATGGAGGATCGTTTTAGTGTCATTGAATCTTCCTATACCTAATAGTTATATCTATTAGAAATATTGTTTTCTTGGATTAAATCGTACAGGAGCTCACAAACTGCTCATTTGATCACATGACGTGGAAGGTTTTGGGTTATTCAGTTATGATAGAGATCATGTTAGCGTAATTTTTAGCAACCAAGCTTGCATCTGATTTTTTCATGACGACACTTGTCAACTCAGTCAAATCGATGACAGTGTTTCCTTGAAACATTTTCATAATATCTACATCAAACTTCAAAACGGCAGTGCCTGAGTCCAACTTGTTTTGTGGTATCATAAAGCTCTGTTTTCGGAGGTTTTCACTAAAACCCACGTGATATATAATGGCCTTTCGGTCCTCTTCCACCAACAAGCTGCCTTCTACAAGAACAAATTTATAACCAACCTCCCAATTCCACGCCATTTTCCCATTTGGATCTAGATCGCCCGGCCAGGCACGCGAGAGGTTCGCCTGTTCATCAACTCCAATTGAAAATCGGATTTTGGTATAATTCCGTCTGGGAATTTCGGGCAGATTTATAACGTAGCTTTTTGCTTCATTGTCGAAGCGAGCTAAATGGTAACTCTCTGTTTCATAATATTCATCATCAACAGACGTCAAAACAATATTGCTAAGATAAAGCCGGAAATCACGCACCATCAGTCGGCCCGGACCACCGGGGTTGTCATACAAATACTCATTGAACACCAATGCTTGTTGATCAACAGATGCCTTAAAAACTAGCTCCAAATCCGTTTTTCTATAATGGAGATAAAGCTGGAACGCGATTCCGACTAGAAGAATGATCGCTACAAATAAACCACCAACTTTGATTGCAGATCCTCTCATATCTATTTCGTCCTAAATGGATTAGAGAATTTTTCTTCCCGGATAAAATCGTCATCTGTCAAAGTATGCAAGAAAGCGATGATCGCTTTCCTTTCCTTTGGACTAAGGCTTAGGCCAATGGAAGCGCCCTTATCAAGCTCAATATTATTTGCCTCTACGATCAACGGATCCAACGTGCTGCTGATTTTCACACCCTTATTATAATGATCCAATACAGCTTCCAGCGTAGGCAACCGGCCATCATGCATATAGGGCGCAGTCAATGCGATATTGCGCAAGGTTGGTACTTTAAAAAGGCCTTTGTGGGCAGGATCTCCCGTAACCGACTGCAGGCCAGGCAGTAAATCGACTTCATCATCCAGGCCGTTGTTTGAAAATCCATCATAAGCATCCTTAAAACCACCTGTCAGGAACTGACTATGGCAGTCGACACAATTTCCACCCCGTTTGCTCACCTTCACATCCGGATGAGCGACAAAGAGCTTTCGACCGAGTTCTTCTTCGTCGGTCAAGGTCAACTCACCACGCAAAAATTTATCATATTTGGAATTCTGAGAAATCAACATGCGCATAAAAGTAGACAAAGCCTTTGCTATATTGTCTCCACTGACTTCGCCATAAGCTCTGGAAAACTCCTTTTCATATTTTGGATCTGCAGCGAGCTCAAAAACCAACTGGTCCAAATCTTGATCCATTTCATCTGGATTCTGGATTGGCAATAATGCTTGCGCTTCCAACGTTGGGCTACGACCATCCCAAAAGAAATGCCGGGGACCCCATAAAAGATTGGAGAGCGACATACTGCTAAATGCAAGTTCTTCACCGGAAACACCGATGGCGCGTCTGCGGCCATCCGTAAACGCAAGCGCTTGATTATGACAAGTGGCACAAGAAACTTGGTTATTACCGGACAAACGAGGATCATAAAACAGCTTCCGGCCCAACTGAAAAGCTTCTTCTGTAAGGGGATTGTCTTCAGGAATATAAAAACGTCCGAACACGAATGGAGCAGAAAAACCTTGAACAGCTGTGGGAGGCGACTGAAACAAGTCCTGCCCCCAATAGATTGATCCAGCAATCGTCAAGGCGCCCGCAACAACGACTCCCAGCCATTCTCGACGCCTCAACAATTTTCAATCTTGTTCTGGTTAGTGGTGGTGCACAAATCCCGAGCTGAACAAGCCTTCAATATTGTCGATTCCCTTATTGTATTTTTCCCTAAAATTAACTGTCCCCAGTTTTTCACCTGTCTCCAGATCATGGACAGTTACCGAATGTGCATTGACGCCGGCAATAAAATCAATGTCTGTGGGATCATTGTCCGCCGCGTTCCCCAAGTTAAGCAAATTATTCTGTACTGCAACTAATTTTCGGCCCGATTTCGATGTGAAGAAAATCATATGATGGGCGCCAGCTTCTGCTTTTATATCAGGGCCTGAGGGCACGAGATCTGGAAGCTTCGCCAAATCATACCGCTTTACCACACCAGGCAACGCATGGCTTATAAACAGCTCACTATCGTTACCATAAAATTCCAGTGGAACCCCCGTGCCGCTTTTTACGCCATCATATAAAACCACTGGCGTGCCAAAGGTTTTATCTGCTTCGTTATAAGGTATCCTCCAGGTCTCGAACCCAAACATTGTATTCACTAGGACGGCGGGTTTTACGCCCGGAACCATGCTCGGACGGATAAAAATCACTTCCACCGGTGAAGACGGGAAACCAACGGGCTTTGCTGCTTCAACGACAATTGTCTCGATGGCTTCGAATTTGTTGAGGTCAATAACAGTAATGGAATTCCCAACGCCTGTTGCCAGGTCAGGATGAATTGTCGAAGACACTATCATACGATCTCCATAGGCTGATATGCCATGTGGATACATGATAAAGGGCTTGCCTTCACCCACCTCACTTTTACGAGCTTCGATAATTTTTATAACGGCATTCGTCTGTGGATCGAAAACACCGATAGATCCACCATCAGGACCTCCCGTACCGCCCATAAAAGTTACAAACATATAGTCTTTACCATTGACGCTATGCCACATGATATCTTCGCCGACCATCTGTCCTTTGGTATCGATACAATCTATTTTCGTAACGACCGGCTTACCACTTGCATCTCTGGCTAATCCAATTTCGGCAAAGCTGCATTCTGGGTCCAAGCCAGCGGCGTACAAACGTCCTGACGGGCTGTAATAAAGATGATGAAGGGGCTCTTTGATATCTGGTTGCTCGAACTCAACAATAATGTTTCCAAAATTATCCGACTCCGGATCCATCTCGACAATGGCAATGCTATGCTTGCTATCGAGTGTCGGAAGTCCGCGCAGTACAACAACAGCTTGACTTTCTTCGCGAACTGAATTTGCTGCGTTGGTCAACGCTGACCACGTTACCGACATCATTAAAACGACAATAAAAAAGCCAATTCTTGAATGCCATTCATTATTCTTCATTCTGGAAGTTCCCCCGTAATATTATGTATCCGAACCTTAATTCAGATAAATATAATAATACAAATAAGAGTATTTTTACAGGAAATATACGATTTATCGATCAAAAAATCGCTTTTAATTGAGAATCCTCGAATTATTTCGATTTCTAAAAATCTTCCTCAAGAAAGGATTGGGTGGCTCGAAACAATTGATCTCGGCGACGCTCAAGCAATGCGGAGTGGGTCGCCTTTCCAACAATCGTATAGCGCCGATGGGGTGTATTTATCAGTTGATGGTAGAGAGTGATGGCGCCCTCAGGCGACGTTTCGATGTCCTTCTCACCAACAATGATCAAAGTCGGGACTTTAATTTCCGAGGGATTATATTGAAAAATACCTTGTGACCAACGACAGACTTTGTCATCAACGACGCCCGTCGGCGCCCTTAATAAGGGCGGATCAAATTCACCGGAATTGGGATCACTGGCAACAGCTTTCTCAAGCCATTGCCGCTGCCAGTCAGGTTCTATGATGTCTTCTATTTCAGCCGCAGTGAGTCCATGTTCCCAGCGATCTTTTATCGATTTGGCGTCAACATAGCGATAAGCTGATGTTGGACGATCACTCCCGATCAAGGATGCACCGGAATTGAGCATACTTGTCCCATACATGGCCAATCGCTCAACTTTACTATTATTCTTGGCTGTATAGGCACCCGTGATTAAGGTTCCCCATGAATATCCAATCAACTGCAACTTTTCAATTTTGCGTTTTGCCAAAATGAAATCAACCATTGCAGCAAGATCAGCCACAGCGACATCAGTATGTACGATGGGTCCATTTGCTTCCGCTGGCTCCGACATTTCCGGAGGTCTGTCAGAGCGTCCGTATCCGCGGATATCCATCAGCCAACAGTCAAATCCGGCGTCCGCCAATGTATCCATCCATGAATATCCGCCTGCGACGAAATCAAAGGTTACAGACGAAGGATAGGTTGCCCCATGAACAAATAACAGGGTTCGATCCGGCTTTCCCAATATGGAATCCGCCCGTCTCTTGTTACGAAGATAAAGGGAAATTCCCGGATCTTCCGTGGGGACTTTGGTTTCTTCAATGAGATGATCCGTCATAAATTGCCCCCACCATAATGCTGCACTTTACCACATATCATGCTTTTGTGCCTCGGCACGACCGACCACCATATGATGTACTTCGTCCGGGCCATCCGCAAAACGAAGGTGACGTTGATGAGCATACATAGTGGCCAGCGGTGTCCATTGCGATACGCCTGTTGCCCCATGCATCTGGATTGCCTGATCAATGATCACACAGACTTTTTCTGGCACCATCGCCTTAACCGCACTGACATAGACGCGGGCTTCTCTATTACCGAGCACATCCATAGCTTTTGCCGCTTGCAGGACCATCAAACGCATCGCGTCAATTTCAATTCGCGCCCGGGCAATGACTTCGACATTCTTGCCGAGCTTTAAAATCGTTTTGCCGAAAGCTGTGCGACTACCGGCTCTTTTCACCATCAATTCCAGTGCTTTTTCGGCTTGTCCCAGTGATCGCATACAGTGATGGATGCGCCCAGGCCCCAATCTGACTTGCGAAATTTCAAACCCGCGCCCTTCACCCAGCAACATATTCTCTTCTGGCACTCGGACATTATCGAATTTAATATGCATGTGGCCACGAGGCGCATGATCTTCGCCAAATACTTGCATGCCTTCCAGAATTTCTACACCCGGCGTGTCAATCGGCACCAGTATTTGCGATTGCTGTTTGGATGCCGGTGCATCAGGGCTGGTTTTGACCATGGTAATCATAATCTTGCACCTTGGGTCACCTGCACCAGAGATATAGTATTTCTCGCCGTTAATGACCCACTCACCATTTTCCAAACGCGCTGACGTACTGATGTTTTTTGCGTCTGAAGATGCTTGTCCGGGTTCCGTCATCGCATAGGCTGACCGAATTTCTCCATTGAGCAGGGGCTTCAACCATTTCTCTTTTTGTGCAGGCGTTCCAACTCGCTCCAAAACTTCCATATTTCCAGTATCAGGTGCGCTACAGTTCAAAGTTTCCGATGCGAGACTATATTTGCCAAGCTCGGACGCAATATACGCATAGTCTAGGTTGCTCAGTCCTTCGCCGGTATCTGCGTCAGGTAGGAAAAAATTCCACAAGCCAGATTCCTTGGCTTTTGCTTTCGCACCATCAAGCAGCTCCAATTGGCGAGGATGCCAACTCCAGCGGTCTTCTTTGCCTTCGTTTAACGCAAAGAATTCCTCTGTAATTGGCGCGACATTTTCCTCAATATGCTTTTGTAAAGCATGAAGGAGCGGGCGGGCCTCTTCTGACATAGCTAGATTGAACAACTCTTGGTCGGTTCCCGACATATTTTTTTATCCTCATTGTTTAAAGGTCATTTGCAGACAATGCTGCGTTTGTTGCTCCCATCTGTCAACCGCCATCCCCTGAACTGGAAGAATGACGACTGCCAATGGGTTTATAAAGGTCCCGTGAGCGTAGCTCGCTGAGATAATTCTATCCAATTGCCATCGGCATCACGGATAAATCCGTACCGTACTGTCGTGCCAAGAGTTTTCGGCTCCTGCCCGCCGCCGCCGCCGAGATCGATGACCTTTCTATATTCCCCATCCGCATCGTAAATCTGTGCGGTCAAATAGCGATATCCTTTTGCCATTTGTTGAACGTCGTTGGTCGCTTCTGGATCTAACTCTCCAATAATAATGCTGTCACCGCAAGCATACACGTGATCTCCAGATTCCGTTTTTGCAGGGAGGGATAAAATACGACCATAGAAATTATCGAACGATATTAAACTTCTTACTTTTGTCCGAATACCAATTCCTGTAATTCCCAAGTAATTAATTGGAACCAACGTCACGTCGTTTCCGTCCGGATCGACATAACTTTCAGGTTCGGTAATATTGTCACGGGCTAATAAAAGTTCTCTATAGCCCGCTGCTGGTGCAATTGGTAACGGATCGCGGGCATGATTTATTTTCAGGATGGGACCGGTTGGCCCATCTCCCAAAAAGTGACGATGTTGCTGAACGCCACTTCCCAATTTTCCCATGTGATCATAGGGTAAGCCTATTTCAGATTGCCAAAATTCCAACATGGCATCGCGATTATTCGTATAAAGGCCAATATCCAAGTGTTGTTTCGCGAGTTCTATAACAGTCTCCTTTTTTTGAACGAATTAGAGACCTTTTTGGCAAAGAAATAAACCCCGTTTATAATATTCTAGAAAAAAATTCTTACAGAACTATTTAACGCAAAACTTGTTCACTATCTGAGTCTGGATTATCCTCAATCTCATAATCGCACGTAAATAAAAACAATATGGGGTGTTACCCTAAGCAAAAGGAATGCGATGTGGCTTTGAAAGACGCAATTGAAAAATCTCACAGGTCAATGGTGGAAGGCCGTGACGTCCCTTGGTTGCTTAACCAATGGGTAACGCGCACTCCGGATAAGCCTTTTTTGATTTGGGAACCGTTTGACGGAACTTCCAAAACCTATACGTATGCAGAATTCGGGCAAAAAGTAGACGCTCTGGCCTGTGCTCTACATAGAAAAGGGATTGCCGTAGGGGATAGCATTCTTATCCATTTGGACAATAGCCCAGAATTCTTGATTTCATGGTTTGCCTGCGTCAAGATTGGCGCCACTGCTGTCTCAACAAATACGCGATCCGTAGCGCGAGATATGAGTTATTTTGCGGATCATTCTGGTGTCGTCGCTGCAATCACTCAGCCTTGCTTCGCAAAATTGGTTTTTGATGCCGCGCCAAATATCAATTTTCTTATCGTAACCAACAATAACGCAGGCGAACCGGCAACGACACCGAATGTTATACCTTATCTGGCCTTTGCTGATTTATTAGAAACAGAGAACGATTATCCAGCGCGGCCTACTAATCCGCATACGGATCTAAGTGTGCAATTTACATCCGGCACAACCTCTCGGCCAAAAGCCGTTTTATGGACTCACGCAAACGCCATATGGGGTGCACAAATGAATGCGGCGCATATGCGCCTTCGTGACGACGATATCACTCAGGTTATTTTGCCGTTGTTTCATACGAACGCCCAATCCTATTCAATGCTCGCGACGCTATGGGTTGGCGGCACAATTGTTGTGCAACCAAAATTTTCTGCATCACGGTTCTGGGATGTCGCCCGAAGAAACAAATGTACCTGGGCGTCCCTTATCCCCTTTTGCGTAAAAGCCTTGCTTGCTCAAGATCCGCCGCCCGACCACAATTTTCGTTTTTGGGGACCGGCAGTTCGCATGAAAATAATCGAGAAAACATACGGTATCAAAACACTGGGCTGGTGGGGCATGACGGAAACCATCACACAAGGTATTTTCGGTGATATCGATCAACCTGGTCCCGACCTAGGGATCGGACGGGTTGCGCCGGGCTACGACATTGAAATTCGCGACGAAAATGGGAAGTATATTACGCCGGGGACTCGCGGTCTGCTCTTCATTCGGGGAGTTCGAGGGGTCAGTTTGTTCAAGGAATACCTCGGCAATGACGAAGCAAATACCAAAGCCTTTGATGACAACGGGTGGTTCGAAACCGGTGACCTCATTGTCATGGATGAAGAGGGCAACCTATTTTTTGGAGACCGGGAAAAAGATATGTTGAAAGTCGGCGGCGAAAACGTTGCCGCGTCCGAAATCGAAACCATCATTAACGAAACTGGCTGGGTTAATGAATGTGCTGTCGTCGGTCAGAAACATGCAATGCTGGATGAAGTACCGGTAGTCTTTGTCATACCAAGTCCGTCAGCACCGTCAGATCTTGAAGCACAACTCGTAAATGTCTGCAAGGAAAACCTCACAGATTTCAAAGTAGTTCGCGATGTGATAATTGTAGATGAGTTTCCTCGCTCCACTTTGGAGAAAATTGCCAAAAACGAATTGCGCGAACGACTGCCGACAATCGAAGCCTGAAAGGAATTGAAATGGACGAAATCTGGCAATGGGGCGCCGTCAAAACGGCTGCAGCTATCCGCAATAAAGACATCAGTGCCAAGGATGCTGTCGATGCCGCTTTATCGCGCATGGAAAAAATGAACGGTCGTGTAAATGCGGTGACAGTCGATTTATCGAAAGAAGCCCGCAACGCAGCGAACGAAGCGGATGCAATTCAAGCGACAAGCATCGCTACTGGCCCATTGCATGGCGTTCCAATCACGATCAAGGAAAATGTCGACCAAGTCGGTTATAGTACGCCAAACGGGATTCCCGACCTTGATAAAATCATTGCCACGGAAGACTCGCCCGTCGTTTCAAATCTACAAAAAGCCGGTGCTATTATCATAGGTCGAACGAATACACCAGAATTCAGCTATCGCTGGTTTACGGATAATCCCTTGCGCGGCAAAACCCTGAACCCGTGGAACCATGGTGTTACACCCGGTGGTTCTTCCGGCGGCGCATCCTCATCTGTTGCTTTGGGCATCGGGGCAATGGGGCATGGCAATGATCTTGGAGGCTCCCTGCGTTATCCGGCATACGCTTGCGGTGTTGCAACAATTCGTCCCAGTATGGGGCGTGTCCCTGCCTATAACCCAACCGGTGCGGAAGAGCGCCCGCCGATGGTGCAGCTCATGTCCGTGCAGGGCCCGATCGCCAGAGAAGTACGGGACGTCCGATTGTCACTTGAGGCGATGATCCAGCATGACCCTCGAGACCCATGGCATACTGCAGCCCCCCTGAACGGTTCGCGCCTGGAAACGCCGATTAAAGTCGCATTAACGAAAACGCCTGCTGGCATACCCTGCCATCCAACCGTATCCAAAGCTGTTGATGAAGCAGGGCGCTTATTAGCAGCTGCCGGATATGAAGTGGAACTGATCGATCCGCCGCTGGTTGCTGAAATCGCAGAAGCATGGCGCAGTTTACTGATGACGGATACCCAGGTCATGAGCGAAACCAGCATGCGCACCATGGGCTCAGAAGATTTCATTCGCGTCCTCGACGGATATCTGGCAGCCTCCAACGCTCGGGATCTTGATGGCCAGACACGCGCTTTTGCAGATCGCACGCGATTACTTAGAGCCTGGTCCGTGTTTATGGAAGAATATCCTCTAATCGTTGCGCCGGTTTCTCAAACCCCGCCATTTCCACAAGACGCCGATCAACAGGGCAACGACCGGATCCGTGAAATGCTGGACGAACAGAGCATGCTCTACGCAATCAATCTTTTAGGGCTCCCAGCCGCCGCCGTCCCAACTGGAATCGCCGACGGCATACCCACGGGCGTGCAAATTATCGGAAGACGATTTCGCGAAGATACCTGCTTGGATGCTGCACAAGTTATCGAAAACACTGTGGGTGTTTTAACCCATCAACTATGGGCGCGGGAATAAGCCTCGATCCTCTACCATTTGATTGTTTCACCGACGATCATGGTAGAGAACTCTTCATCTGATAAGCCATGTGTCTTTCGTTTCTCTATAAGTTCGATTTGAGGATCAATAGGCCCTTCCGCAGTCAATGGAAAGGTTCCCCAATGCATTCCTATACTTTTAGCAGCCTTGATATCCTGATGAATGAAAATCGCTTCTTCAGGATTGACATGATACGTCTTCATAAAAGACCGCGGCGCATACCCGCCAATGGGAATGAGGGCTAAATCGACACCCCCCGTTGCCGCTCCTATTTCCTTAAACTGGACGGCGTTGTATCCAGTGTCCCCGCCGAACCACAATGTCCGATCCCCAAAATCCAAGTACCAGCTTGCCCATAATGTCTCGTGGCGATCACCCAATCCGCGCGCAGACCAATGCTGGGACGGCATTGCCTGAATAGTAACGCCCGGCAATTCAGTTCTATCCCACCAATCATGTTCTTGGATTCTATCGGCACGAATACCCAGTTCCAAGAACCAGGGTTTCAATCCTAGAGGAACCAAATACACCGGTGTATTGCCCAACAGTTGAACGGTTTCACGATCCAAGTGATCATAATGGTTGTGGCTAATGATTACATAGTCAATATCCGGCAAATCGTCATAATTTGTCACATGTCGAATGTAACGCGCGGGCCCGGCGAAAGACACAGGTGATACCCGATCTGCGAATATTGGATCCGTTAGAATATTCTTGCCGGCACTTTGAATTAAGAAAGTGGAATGGCCCAGCCAACTAACCTGATTAGGCTCATTGGGCATATTAACCAGATCAATGTCCAGATCCTTGACGGCAACCTCTGCCGAGCGACTTTCATGATCTGCCCATTCAACATCGCTGAAAAACCGCAAATAGAGAAAATCAAAAAAGCTCTTATCAGGGTGTTCGATATATAAATTGCGATAGCCATCTGCCGTATGATGCGGAGGCTTTTTAGCATCTGCTATCGTTTGACTGTTCGTTTCACAAGCTGCGAGAAGCAGTGACGCCAGCGCCACAAACAATATACCGTAATTGATAATTTTTCCGGAAACACTATTGGCGAGAATATTCATTATTTGTTGAACCAGGTTTTTAGATTGTTAGCATTTATACGAAGCAAGGATTTACCAAGATCATTATTTCATGGGCACTTCACCTAACATTCCTCACATCTATTGGTTTCCAAGTCATGCATAATTTTCGATGTATCGCAAAATTCTCGAGTGCCGGCGAGAGGAATTATCTGGACCTTCACCTAACGATTGTTAGAATACAACAAAACAAAATGCCAGGAAGGTGTCCCAATGAAGGTTGAAGAAGCAATCCGTTCCCGAAAATCCGTTCGAGCTTTCACGGATCAAACAGTTCCACAGGAAACTATTGAAAGAATTTTAAAACTGTCTCAGCAAGCTCCGAGCGGAACAAATACACAACCCTGGCACACGTATGTTTGCACGGGCGCCGTAAAAGACGCCATTGCTGACGACGTATGTGATCTATTTGATCAAGGCAAGGCTGAAAAGTACGAAGATTATGACTACTATCCTGCAAACTGGAAAGATATTCATCGGGATAGACGACGCGGTGTTGGCTGGAGCCTCTATGGGCTTCTCGGCATTCAAAAAGGTGACCGTGAAAGAACCATGATACAGGCCAAAAGAAATTATAAATTTTTTGACGCACCCGTTGGTATTTTTTTCACGGCTGATGCCTATCTTGCCAAGGGGAGCTGGGCAGATGTCGGGCTATATATGCAAACAGTAATGCTTGCCGCAAGAGGCGAAGGATTGCATACCTGCCCACAGGCTGCCTGGATTTCGTTTCAGGAACCAATCTTCAGGCACCTTAATATTCCGGAAGACCAAGTCCTTATTTCCGGTATGGCATTGGGATATGAAGATACCGAAGCCATTGAAAATACACTCATTAGCGATCGTGAAGATGTTGCCAATGTCGTTCAGTATATAGGTTTCGATTAAGCTAGGACCGGGTTCAAACTCCAAGTATCCAATTTATTTGGATTCAAAAAAGGCTTTCAGTGCGGATAAATATTTGGGATCGGATAATGGCAAAGAATGGCCCCCGGTTCCAAATATCACAAGCTGACTATTTTCATTTTTCAAATATTTCTCCAGCGCCTGCCGAAAATTTATAACTGGATCGTCGCGGGTTAAAATAACCAGGCTTTTGGTATTTGGATGAGTGGGAAGCGGTAATGCCGCGTAATCTTCAATATGCTCTGGTGTCACGACAAAATGCTTTTGTCGCCTTTCACTGTATTGCTCTCCAACAAACTGGGTCAAATCATGTACGGGGGATGTCACCGGATTAACCAGAACCATTTTTTCGAGACCATATTTATTGGCAAAATAGTCCGCCCAAAACCCTCCTAACGAGGTCCCCAGAACAAAGACTTCATGGCCTGCCAAATAACGCGTCCATAAGTCGTCCAATTCACGTTTGTTGCGCTCTACATCCAGGTAATCATAGTTGACGCCAACAACGCTGTACTCATCCGATAGTGCTTTTTCCAATCGTCTAAACGTACTATTCGGATGCGCAGAACGGAGCCCATGAAAAAGCAACAAAACTTTGTCCTTAAAGCCGTCCGTGTCCTTAGAGAAAATCGTGTTCTCTTTAAACATACCGAACTCGATTGCTGCTGCATCCGCAAACGGGTTACACACAAACAAGATTAGCAGGAGCAATATCTGCAGCTTGCCAACCCAACCCCTAACAGTATTCCGCAATCTCACTACAAATCTCCTATTCGCTTATGGAGAATATACACCAAAGCCCCGATAAAGAACAAAGGCGCCAGCATTAATATTGGCGGCCCAATAACGAGACAAATAAGGGCAATTATTACGTATTTTTTTACCCCCTGGACCATACGCCAAACGATCATGAGTAAAGTGTATGGAATAAGATAGCAAATAAACCAATAGGGATCATTGCTAAAAGCGACAATGCCACCCCGCAAATCACTTAGTCCCGACAGGGTGTAAAACCATATTTCGTTGAGATATAAAAGACTATTGAACCAGGTCGCTAAAAAGATGGGGGCGCCCACTGGGCCCCGCTCGCGCTCAAACACGTAGTAGTCGTCATACTGATAAATTTGAGCTCCTTCGGCATAGCCGATATTATCGAGTAACGGTACGAATAGGAGCATTGGTACAATCAGATAATACAAACTCCAAAAACGACGAAAAAACAAAACGGGAGCGCTGACGGTACTCCGGTCAATACTAAGCATAAGAAAGTAACCAGAAAGCATAAAAAACACGGGGACTGCAAATCGAGGTGCTGATCCATCGAAACCGGGTAAAGAATAAGTCGTAAATTCCTTAAAACTAAAATGACCAAGTACAATGGCCCCCATGGAGACAATTTTCACAAAATTAAGATACTGACTATGCGCTTGTGTAAGCTGCAAAGGAAAACGCTCCACTGAAACTTTCATCGGGTATTTTTCGTTGAGAAAAGTATGGATTCTCGATTCACACTTATCAAATGCCGGCTTCATCAGAATGCACAATTTTCCAAGCAGTACGGATATTGTCAAAACTGAAACCAGTAGAAGCGCCTGATCGAGTAACCGGGTCCGATCGTAATTTGTAACAGCTGCCAAAAAAAACAAAATTGGAAAATGGAACAAAAATACAGCGGGCGTGTATTTAGCAACAACGCTGATGAACTTTTTGGAGAATGGAAAATCCTTGGGATCAATGAAAATGTATCTCGACAGAAATAAAAGCGTAAATAGGAAAATCAAATGGCCATATTGCAAAAGGTATCGTTTACTCATGCCCAGATGTTCGCGCACTTCATAGGGCGCGAAACTTTTAGACCATTGATATAGCGCCTCTGCCGCACCGCCGAGAATAAAAGCGCTATAAGCAACAAGCGTCAGCAACGACAGGAGAATTGCACTTCGTCTACTCAGGGTCACCAAACATAAAAACGAGTAAGGCTGCCTTTCGGTCATTCAATGGCGCTTTCTATTGATACATTGTCCGTTTCCACAAAAAAGCTAGCGGCATAAGAATTATCGCGATAACACTATTTGACGACCCATCTTTCATGCGAAGGTACGTCTTCTAGAAGATGATGAAAAGACTGACTATCGGCAGTTTGAATAGCCACAACCGGCATGCCGAATACACTGGGATCATCTAATGTGCCAACTTTTATAAGAACACCGTCCGGCAGGCTCGGCGAAAGCGTTAAAAGATGCGTACCACAACCACTGCAAAAAACGCGGGTCCGGGCACCTTCCAAATCTGATTTACAATATTCTTTCGGCTCCCCTTTGGTAAAGGAAAAGCCAACATTCGACATACCCATAACGACATTTGGATGCCCGCCCGTAAAATACTGGCATTGGCGACAATGACATTGAAGCTTCATCTGAGGCTCGCCTTGCGCCCGATATCTTACGGCGCCACAATAGCATCCTCCCTGAATGTCCATTTTTAAGTCTCCCCTTTAAAGTTTTCATTAGTACCCGCATAATTATGCGCCAAATTTTTCTGGTATGTCTAAGGAATTTGTTGGCAAGGCGCGATACCAATTGAATATTCGAGATACGTATCCAGCGCGACATTCTTTCAAAATTTCCTTGAGCATGTTTAATATTAGTCTACTATTTTCACGAGTTCTGAATTGAAAATGTTCGGACTTTTCGGGAATTCTGTTAGGACCAATAATTTTTGGGGCGTTTTGTTTATGGGGCGGGCATTCTATGGTCATGTTTGAAAAAGTCAGAACCGGGCTTTCCGTTCTTTTTCTCTGCTTACTTGCCGCCTCATTAGCAGGCTGCGGGTTATTGGACTCGCCAGTTCTTGATCCAAAAGGTCCTATCGCGACAGCTGAACGTGATTTATTATTTGCTGCATTTTGTCTCATGCTGATTGTCTTGATACCCGTGTTTGCCATGACATTGTTTTTCAGCTGGCGATACCGAGAAAATGGCGGAAAAGGCCAGCATCGACCGAAATGGGCCTCCTCCTCGTTAATTGAAACATTCGTCTGGCTTGTCCCAATAGCAATTATCATCTCTCTCAGTTACTTGACTTGGACCTATACTTATAAACTTGATCCTTATCGTGCACTTGAATCTGACAAACCGGCAATTAATGTTCAGGTCATTGCACAGGACTGGAAATGGCTGTTTGTCTATCCTGATTTCAATATAGCCAGCGTTAACGAGCTGGCTTTTCCCAGCAACAGGCCACTAAGTCTGGAAATCACATCAGATACAGTGATGAACTCCTTCATGGTGCCCGCCTTGGGTGGACAAATTTATGCTATGGCGGGAATGACAACAAGATTACAGCTTCTTGCAGATGAGAATGGCAGTTTTACGGGTCGAAACACTCAATATAGTGGCGATGGTTTTTCCGATCAGCATTTCCAGGCCGTCGCAATGACAGAGCAGGATTTTGACGCTTGGGTGGCTGCCCGAAAACAATCTTCTGAAATATTGGATGGCGCCAGATACGTTAAGCTTGCAGCTAAGAGCATCGCACATCCCGTCGAGTATTTCTCCAATGTTGTCCCCAATTTATTCAAAGGGATAATCGCTAAATACACCTCTCGTGCGTGCCCTGGTGATAGTGAAAATATTAGAATGATCTGTCAGGAGGGCCAGTAATGCTCGGAAGATTAACCATCGATGCCCTTCCCTTATATAGTTGGGTGGCAATGGGCGGAGCGGCTGTCACTATACTTGGGGGTGCTGCCGTCTTCTTGCTCGTAACTTGGCTGGGAAAATGGCGTTTTCTCTGGACGGAATGGTTGACAAGCGTTGACCATAAACGCATCGGCGTGATGTATATCGTCCTCGCCGCCGTGATGCTATTGCGCGGGTTCGTGGATGCCATCATGATGCGTGCGCAACAGGCATTTGCCGTCAACAATGAAGGCTATCTGCCCGCAGATCATTTTGACCAAATTTTCTCGTCCCATGGAACAATCATGATCTTCTTCGTAGCGATGCCTTTTCTCGCAGGACTCATGAATGTCATTGTGCCGCAACAAATTGGCGCCAGAGATGTTGCCTTCCCTTTTCTCAATTCCCTTAGCTTTTGGTTGACGGCCTCAGGCGCCGGCCTGGTTCTCGTTTCGTTAGTTATTGGAAAGTTCTCAACAGCCGGCTGGACGGGATACCCGCCCTACTCCGGTATTGAATATAATCCCGGTGTTGGTGTGGATTATTGGATCTGGGCTCTTTTGGTTTCCGGTGTCGGAAGTACGTTGACCGGA
Organism: Sneathiella sp.; assembly: GCF_036960985.1. Classification (NCBI taxonomy): domain Bacteria; kingdom Pseudomonadati; phylum Pseudomonadota; class Alphaproteobacteria; order Sneathiellales; family Sneathiellaceae; genus Sneathiella; species Sneathiella sp. Next base: position 22,031 of record NZ_JBALWD010000001.1, read on the forward strand.
ATCAATTTCATGGTCACGATTTTGAAAAACCGGGCGCCCGGCATGACATTGATGCGAATGCCCTTGTTTACTTGGACATCGCTTTGTAGCAGCATCCTGATCGTATTTTCTTTCCCGGCTCTAACGGTTGCTGTGGGTCTTTTATCGCTCGATCGAATATTTGGCATGCATTTCTTCACCAACGGTGATGGTGGCAATATGATGAATTTTGCCAACTTGATCTGGATTTGGGGCCATCCAGAAGTCTATATTTTGATACTACCCGCATTCGGTATCTTCTCAGAAGTCGTTGCTACTTTCTCGCGCAAAGCGTTGTTTGGTTATAAGTCCCTCGTTTATGCGACTGCCTGTATTGCCCTTCTTTCTTTTACAGTTTGGCTGCATCACTTTTTTACGATGGGATCCAGCGCAAATGTTAATGCATTTTTCGGAACGGCAACCATGATTATTGCCATTCCAACAGGTGTAAAGATATTCGATTGGCTGTTCACCATGTACGGTGGAAAGATCCGTTTTCACCCATCAATGATGTTTACGGTCGGTTTCCTCATATCCTTCGCCATTGGCGGCATGACCGGCGTTTTGCTTGCGCTCCCGCCAGCCGACTATCTCATGCATAATTCGACTTTCCTCGTCGCCCATTTTCATAACGTCATAATCCCAGGTGTCTTGTTCGGATATTTCGCCGGTGTTCAATACTGGTTTCCAAAGGCCTTCGGTTTCACTCTCAACGAAAAATGGGGAGCACGGGCTTTCTGGATGTGGATTATCGGGTTCTATCTCGCCTTCATGCCACTTTACGCGCTGGGATTCCTCGGTATGTCACGCCGAATGGAGCATTATGATAACGCCGAATGGCAACCCTATCTGGTTGTCGCCGCCCTCGGCGCGGTTATCATTCTTGGCGGAATTATCTGTAATATCATACAACTCGTCGTCAGCTTTCGCGATCGCGACGCAACCGAAGATACCACTGGCGATCCCTGGGATGGTCGTACCCTCGAATGGGCAACGTCTTCCCCTCCAGCACCCTATAATTTCGCTGTCATCCCACAAGTAAATGGTTTGGATGCCTTCACAGCCATGAAAGAAAATGGCACAGCCTATGTACAGCCCGACGCCTATGAAGATATCGAGATGCCCAACAACACGTCTCTGGGTATAATAATCGGCGGGCTTGGTTTCGTTATTGGATTTGCCATGATTTGGTATATTTGGTGGCTGGCCATATCTGCATTTATCGGTGTACTCGCTTGTTTAATCATCCGAAGCAGTATGGATAATACGGACTACATCATACCAGCCGCAGAAGTCGAAAAAATAGAAAAGGCCCGGCTTGCCAGCGTCTCCCAATCTATTTCGGGGAAAGGTTGATATGAGTATGAATGCGCAATCCGCGAAAGAACAATCCAAGCATTTTCAGTCGAGAGATTTTGGTTTTTGGCTTTACCTGATGTCAGACGCGATCCTTTTCGCGCTTCTTTTCGCCACCTATGTTGTTATGTCACGAAATGTGGCAACCGGACCATCTGGTCATGACGTTTTCGACCTGACACATACTTTTGGCGAAACCTTTTTGCTTTTATTTTCTAGTTTGACCTTTGGTTTTGCCTCGCTTTCTCTCGCGGCGGGTCGACAGACGATGGCCATTGGCTGGCTGATCATGACCATTCTTTTAGGTCTCGGCTTTGTTGCAATGGAAATTACAGAGTTTCAAGGCATGATTGCAATAGGTGCCGGACCGGACAAAAGTGGTTTTCTATCTGCCTTCTTTGCCCTTGTCGGGACGCATGGGTTACATGTGTCACTCGGAATGATTGGCATTATGGTGATTATTGGACAGCTCCTTGTAAAAGGGCCTACTGACGCGGTCCGATCCAGGTTTTTCCGCTTGGGACTTTTTTGGCATTTTCTCGATATCGTCTGGATCGGGATTTTCTCGGTCGTCTATTTACCTGCAATGTTGTAGGGGGAATTATGAAAGCAGATAATAACCATTCACTAAAATCTTATCTCATCGGCTTTGGACTAGCTGTCACCCTGACTGTCATTCCCTTTGGATTGGTATGGACTGGCACATTACCAAGTTTGACCACGCTCGTGATCATCATTGTTGCCGCTCTGGCGCAAGTTCTTGTCCATCTTTATTTTTTCTTGCACTTGAATTTTCGGTCGACACCGGGCGAGAATATTCTGGCACTGGCATTCGCGACAATCCTCATCATGATTATGGTCGGTGGCAGCATTTGGATTATGTTCGATTTACATCATCGAATGATGTAAATCATATCAGTTCAATCTAGCGGCGCATGAAGCCTGGTTTGATTTGTTATGATGCCACCTCGATTACCAACATCAATCGACCCATAGCGTTCCTTGAAACACGGAGGAAGAGACCGATCGTCCGGAAGAGATAACCAAAGACGAAACAGATGTCGCCGCCGCGTCCGCTCAGGCCAATCTTTAAAGCCGGTACGATCATGTAATTGCGTATGATTATAGACGAATTGCATATCACCTGGTTCAAGTTGCATCTGCAAATATAAATCCGGATCATTTGCCAATGTGTCAAACAAATCAAGTGCCTCAATATGCGCGTCACTAAGTCTCAACGCGCCTGGAAAACGTTGCGCGCTATCAATATATTGTCGCTGATAAAAAACTGTCAGATGTCCGTGGTGCCAATTCAATACCGGTATATTCATATAAGGCTCGGCACCATCTGGTATTTCCCCGCGCCTATCAGTCGCAATTGGATCGTATAGTTTTTCCAAGAGATCTGGTCGCAGATCCCGCATTCGATTATGAATTGTAAGAGCGCTGACAAGAAGCGAAAGCCCGCCTTCCATCGCATCTTGTAGGCAGAGCAATCCAACCACGTCAGAGCTATCTGTATGAAAGCTCTGACGCTCTGATGTTAAATAAATGCGCGTATTTGGATCTTGGGAGCTCGCACCAGTATCTCGGACATGGCCGAGGATATGTCCTTGAGCGTTTTGAGAACGTGCCCGTCCAATATGGGCACCTATCCCGCAAAAAATGGTGGCCGCTATTTCTTGGCTATACCCGGTGACCGGCAGCCCTCGCATAACCTCAACGCCACAGCCATTACGCAGTTTTTCCTGAAGTGATTTCAGATGATCTGCAAAACGGGGCAAGGGAAAATCTGCCGCCGTAATTTCACCTACATCCCTTCCCAGAGATAGATAATACTGCGCCGCGGCTTCCAATTCGGCTATCTGTTCAGCCGTAAGATGGACAAGCCATTTTTCTGGAGTTCGGGCCAGTTCTGATCCGATCCATGCTGCTGGACCGTTAATTTCTGCAGGCGGTAGTCTTTGCATGGGCATTTATCAAACTCGGTTTCGAACCAAAATCATTTGATCATTCGATTTGCAGATTAAATCAAAATACGCAATAACTGAACCGAATAAATTAACAATCCTGCGCCCTGCATTCCCAAAGGAAGGATCTAGCCGTCCCAATGGAAATCAAACAAATAGACGCCGGCGTCCTCAATGTTGGTTATCTGGAGTATGGTCCTGCAAATGGATGGCCTGTTATCCAATGCCATGGATTTCCATATGATGTTCATGCTTATGACGACGTAGCACCTCAATTGGCTGCCCATGGCGCCCGCGTCATCGTCCCCTATTTAAGAGGTTATGGATCAACCCAATTTCTATCTCCAAACACGCCACGCTCTGGAGAGCAAGCCGCTCTTGGATCCGATCTCCTCGCCTTGATGGATTCACTAAATATGGAAAAGGCCGTGGTTGGCGGGTATGACTGGGGTGGCCGCGCAGCATGTATCGTTTCCGCTTTATGGCCGGAACGCATTACCGCTCTTATCTCTGGAAATTCCTACAATATCCAGGATATAGCCAATTATAGCGAGCCCGCCGAACCAGAAGTAGAAGCTAATTTCTGGTATCAATACTACTTCCATTCGGAGCGCGGTAAACGAGGGCTTGAAAAAGATCGAAGAGCAATTGCGTCCCTGCTCTGGAGGATGTGGTCACCAACTTGGGGCTTCGATCCTGCTACATTCGAAAAAACCGCTTCCGCGTTTGACAATCCGGACTTCGTGGATGTCGTTATTCATTCCTATCGGCATCGCTACGGCCTTGTAAACGGGGACCCAACAGTAGGTGCCCTAGAAGAAGCGTTATCTGCTCAGCCTCCAATTTTAGTTCCGACAATTACGATTGACGGGGATGCAGATGGCGTAAGCGGCAGCACGGCATCGCACGCTCATAAATTTATAGGCCCGCATCAACATCGTGTTTTCAGAGCCGCCGGGCATAATTTGCCACAGGAACGACCAAACGAATGGGCACAAGCCGTTCTCGACGCTGTTCAGTTGACGGCCGAATAAGGATCAACGGGCCTAGGCCTCATTTTATAATTTTAAACCTGAGCGGCCATTCCGTCGCCCGAGGGATCGGCCCCGCCATCCATGTTTCCGTCAACCATGCGGATTGCATGGACAATCGGCGTCGCATAGCTCACGGCATATCTCATGGTCGAATAGCCTTTTGCTTGCAATTCTTTTTCCGTGGACCGGAGAACGCGGTTCGTAATTTCTATTGTATCAGAGGTCGTGCAAAATCTTGGTGCAGAAACGGCTTCTTGCGCACTCATGCCAAAATCCACCACATTGAGAATTGTTTGCAGGACACCCATGGTAATCGTCGTTCCGCCTGGCGCTCCCAACGCCAAAAAGGGCTGACCGTCTTTAAGCAACATTGTTGGGCACATGGCTGAAAACCGGGTCTTTCCCGCCGCCAAAGAGCCAACATTTCCAGGCCTTGGATCAAAGACCATCATACAATTGTTATACATAAACCCAAGTCCCTCGCTCACAACGCCAGAACTCGAACCAAGGGAATGTGTCATGTTGACGATGTTTCCGTGCTCATCCGCAACACAGATATGCGTCGTTTCCTTGCTCTCCGCCGCACCGGAATTAATACGCGGAACGTGTTTTTTGTCGCCACGCAGAATAGCCTTTGCCACATCTGCCGCATAGCTTTTCGACATCAATCGATCCATGGGAACATCCACGAAATTTGGATCGCCCATATGTTGATCTTTATCAACGGTCGCTATTTTCATCGCTTCAGAAACAACGGCAATATATTCGGCAGAGTTATGACCCATGGCAGAAAGATCAAAATTCTCCAAAATATTGAGCATCTCCAAAACCATTAATCCACCGCCCGGCAGAGGGTTGGTTGCCACCTCAAAGCCGCGATACGTACCTTTCAAAGGCGATGTGTGAATGGCCTTGCATTCGGCCAGATCTTCCAGGGTAATATGGCCGCCGTTTGCCTCCATATCCGCTGCTATGGACGCTGCTATTTGACCATTGTAAAAATCTTCAATACCCGCCTCCGCAATTCTGCGGTAAGTGCGGCCCATATCTGGATTTTTGAGAACTTCACCGACCTGATAGAGACTGCCATCGGGTTTGATGTAAATTTTCGTAGAGGCTGGGTCGTCTTGTAAAATTCGGATTCGTTCAATTCGTCCCGCCTGCGCCGGCTGAAGCCAGAACCCATGGACGGCGGGCCGAACCGTGAATCCTTCCTCGCAATATTCTATGGCAGGCTGAATCAATTCGCTCAGTGGCCGGCTTCCGTATTGTTCTAGGGCTTCGCCGAATGCCCGAATTGTCATTGGTGTCGTCATGGAGTTATAGCCAATCTCGTTGACCTGCCCCTCCAAAATAAACCCAAACCCGTCCTCACACTCACCAAGGATGAGGGATTCCCACATATCTTCGTGCGTTGATTTCGGTGCCCGGCCGTGGAAATCAATAAAATGATGTTCTCCAGTTTCCGCGACATAAATCTGCATCGACCCAAATCCAGCAACGCCGCACATTTGAGGATCAACAACTGTTTGAACCAGTGCGGCAGCAATCGCCGCATCCATTACGTTACCGCCGGATTTAAGCACTTCTAATCCCGCGTCCACCGCTTCAGGTTGCGGCGCAGTCACCATACCGTGGGTCATTGAATTTCCTTTTCTTATTATTCGGCGGCCGTTGATTGAGATTTAAGGTAAAGCGCCAATTGTCGATCATGCCGGCTGGCGGCTGATCGACCGTTTGAATTGGTCCAGGCCGGCCAGCGCGCCGGTTCGCCCACAGGCAAATCACCAATAACGGTCACCCGCTGTATAATGCGTTCTTCGCTAAAATCGTTGAGAACATAATGCTGCGTACAGCGATTGTCCCACATGCCGATTGTTCCCTCACTCCACCGATATCGCACCGTAAATTTAGGGTTTTGCACCCAATTTGTCAGAAATCGGAGGAGTGCGTCACTTTCCATTGCGTTCATTTCGACAATGCGACGGGTGAAATGCTCATTGACGTAAAGCGCTTTTTGCCCCGTATCAGGATGCAAGCGAACAACCGGATGTATGGCAATCTGATCGGGACGGTTATGTGGCGCGGCATCATGCAAAGCTGTCAAACCACTGCACATTTCCTGCATCGGCGGGGACAACGCGTCGAACGCCGCGCAAAGATTGGTCCACATGGTATCACCGCCGCTAGTTGGGCTTTTGACCATATGTAAAATCGACATCAGGGAAGGCTGTTCCTGGAAAGATAAATCTGTATGCCACTCGTCCGCGATACCACCAGCGCTCGCCGCCAGTTCAAAAAGTTCGGGATGCTGGGTAAACGGGTTCTTAAGATGAGGATGCCCCTCCAGCTGGCCAAAGCGTTTTCCCAAGGCGACATGTTCATCGACTGTCGGATGTTGGTCCGGAAAAAACAGCACCATATGTTCGCTGAGCAATGCCTTAACATCTGCAATCTCGTCATCGGCGGCTTTTGCAAGATCAATCCCGCGTATTTCGGCCCCAAGCGCACCGGCAACGCGTTTTATATCCCATTTCAGATCTGTCATTTTTCTCTCTTTTCAGAGTTGTTTTCTGGAATTGTACGCCGAGTTGATTACGCTGAACAGATTTAAACGTAAAAAATCGTACCCGCCTTGCGCCCAAATCTTCTTTCAGCCCTGCAATTGAAGCTTTTCAAGACGGCGGCAGCACTATAGGTTTTCAACAACCTGGAACCACCACAATAACCTAGGGTTAATCAAAATGGATACCTCTCCAAGCGACCCAGCTGACCTTCTCAACACTGTAAAAGAGTTTGCAGAAACACATATTTTACCGCGCCGTCAGGAGCTGATCGTCGCCAAGGAATTTCCGGCGGATCTGTGGCAAGCTTTCGCACAAAGCGGCTTGGCCGGGCTTTCTATTCCGGAACAATATGGCGGCCGGGGCGCGTCGTACCAGGTGCTATCGACAGCCGCCAATTACCTCAATCTATATGGCGGTGTCCCGGGCGCAACCATGACGTTTCTTGCCCATTGGCAGCTTATCAAGCTTCACATCGTCGAACAGGCTGATCACTCCTTAAAGCAGGAATTGCTCCCTCTATTGGCTAACGGTGAGGCAACTTTATCAGTTGCCATATCGGAACCAAAAGCCGGCGCGCATCCAAAACATCTTAAAACGACGGCAGATCGGGTCGGAAATGACTATATTCTAAACGGCGAAAAAGCCTTTTTAACCAACGGACCCCTTGCGCGGTATTTTATCGTTCTTGCAATCACAGCCGAACATAACTCCCGCCGGTCTTTTAGTGCTATACTTGTTGATGCCTCGACCGCCGGGTTGACCCGAACGGACGGTGTGAAAATAGACTTTCTGCATCCCTGCCCGCATGGCGGAATTCTTTTACAGAATTGCAAAGTGCCCCTCTCGAACCTGATAGGTGCGGAAGGAGATGCTTTTTTGCGGACCTCTCTTCGTATGCGCGCTATTGAAGATGCCGTCGGCGCCGCCAGCCATATCGGCGCGCTAAAACGCTTACTCGACGATATTATCAAAGACATTCCGGAAAATTTGGCAGACGAAGTCGGTCAAATCACCAGCCAATTTCTGGCCCTTGATGTTGTTGCCCGCGAACTTGCGCTACGAGCCGATCAGGCATCCGAAGATATGGATTTTTTGTTACATCTTCAATTGGGTTTCCGTCAGCAAATGATGGCGTGCGGAGCTATTATGGATACCCTTGTTCAAGAAATTGATTTGTCAGACCGGCCCGAAATCGCGCTTCTACACCGCGACATAACCAAATCACATTCTATTGCCCAATCAGCCCATGCCGCACGCTTGACAAAATTTGGGCGCAGCAAACTGACTGCACCCGAGATAAATCGTTAAAACAAGAACCTTTTACCAGCATTAGCCCGACGGCGGTGTGCTACAGACTTGTTCATAAGGCAACCGGGTGTCAATCGTTCCATTATATTCAAATATATCAAGCGTCACCTCATAGGCCTCCCGGGTAATTTCCACATGCGGTGTCCAGCATCCAAGCTTTTGATAGGTCGCAATACAGTCGGTCAGTGCCTGTTGATTGATATCCGGAAAATAGGGCATTTCTGCCGCCGCAATTTCTGCCGCGGAGGCCTCATTGATATACTGTCTTGTTTTACGGTAGCCGCGCATAAAGGCACGCGCCATATCCGTTTCAAGCCATTCTGGTTTCGCCGCCAGACTAGAAAATCCACAAGGGCCAATTTGCGTGCCAACTTGTGCAACAATATGGCCGATCCCATCTACTTCGAGCTGTTGCGGAAACGGGCCTTGTTGTTGAATATACGCCCCTTGGCCTTGCCGAAAAGCGTCATCCATCGCCGCTGCGCCGCCGACATGAATAGCGTCTATTTTGTCGTAATCAATACCGGCTTTGTGACAGGCATATTTGAACATGGCCAGCGGCTGACCGCCGCCAAACAAAACAACCGACGCGCCTTCGAGCTTTTTCCACGAAAATTCTGAATCCGCCTCACGGCCGGTCAGAAAAAAGCCGTCCATCTCGTTTATTTGAGCAAAATGCGTGACCGACGCTGCGGTATCTGTTGGCGCGCCAAAACCCTGACTAAGGGCAGACTGGACCACATGAACCGTTCCATTTTCCAATGCCGATATGGCCGAAACACCCGGTTTGGCAACCGACCATTTGGGCTCAAGACCTTCGTTCTCCAGAAAATGCCCCGATATCGCCGAAATCAACGGCGAGTAAAAAGCTGAAAATAAAGTGAACTGGATGTTGATCTGAACCATTCTAAAATCTTCCCTGTTTGACTGCCCGCTCGGTATTTTTTACCGATTATGTCAGATGAAGGGTCTCACGCCTGTTTTGAAAGCTCAAGACAAAAGGCCCGCATGAACCTAGGGGGCTGCCACCGGGTTCAATTTTGAAACTGGTTAGAAAGATTGAAAAAAATTCTGCATTAGCTATGCTCAACGCCAACCTCTTGTAATCCGTCGTCGCTTATTTTTTGGGCTTTTTATGAAATATTTGCTATTGGCTTTTACCGCTTTTATGACAGCTTGCGCTTCTGGTGAAATTTCTTCCGAATTTCCATATTCGGCAGAAGATCCCCAAGGCATCATCGCGCCGGCCGTGTGGTCCGGTCATGACTACAATATTTATACTATTCACGCAGTAGATCTGAAGACAGGAAAATTCCTCGGTGCGCCAATCCAGATGCGGGCACCGGGCCGCAAGCTTGCCTTGAAAGACACGGAAACCGACGGGGCTTCATACTATCTGGAGCTTAAAAAAGTACCGCCAGGAGACTACGCCCTGATTTCTCGCGAGTATGGGCGCAGGCCGACCAGCGCGCTTAAAACATTTGATTCCGGCACCTACGGTCAGGCTGTCCGTAGCTGTTATTCAGAAGGAACCCCGGTTTTTAAAATTGCCCCCGGGAAAATCAACATTGTCAAATTTGAAAAAGTTGCCGTTCGGCCTTCAGTCTTGCGAGATTTTCGAAATAGAATTCCGGAAGTGATGGCCCGATACCCGTTAATTACCGCCCCGGCGGAAATTGTATCGCCGGAAGCAATAATCAAATTCAAGTCCGCCTTCAAAAAATTTGAGAAAAACTGTCAGGCGGATGATGATTTTACGATTATCAGAGAAGGCGGCTAATACCCGGTCTCGTCACTTAGGTCGCAACAGGATGTACCTTTTTCATCGGCCCTGACGTATGATAAGGTCGTAAAATTCGAATTAACGGCAGATAACGGAGCAAAAAATGGAGCGACTTCTACCCATATGGCAGCGATTGGGCATTACGTTTGTCGCAATGCTGGTTGCCAGTTATCTCGCTGGATTATTGTGGGTTTTCTTGAGCGGATGGGAAATGCCCAGTTATGTTGCCGGTATCGTCGGCGGGGTCACCACTCTTCCGGTCTGGGAGCTGTTGAAAAGATTTCGACCAAAATAAAAATTCGAGTGCGTTATCAAACTATCTTGAAAGTCGCGCTTGCTCGCGCACAAATGACGCCATCTGCCATCACTTTACATTGAACGAAGCACAGGCTTCGCCCGGTTTTAACGACCTCGCTATTTATTTCCATCCAGGCGCCCGGCCGCGTAACTCCCAGGAAATCTACGGACAGATTGACGGTTACAAGGCTCTTTTCCCCGCCGATCACATGCTTGCAGCTATGTCCCATGCAATTATCAGCAAGCGCCGAGATCAATCCGCCATGGGCAAACCCGCGGGCATTGCAATGTGCCTCTCTCAGCCACAAACCGACATCGATCCTGTCCGTTTCTTCGCGGGAATAGATAGGCTCCCACGGGTCCGTCAGAGGACTTGGGCGGCCGCGCAATGAGAAACCTTCTTTTGGATTTTCGTTCGTCGCCTTAAACTGTGTCATTGTTCTGCAAACTTTCTTCTTATTATTTTTCTCATAGTCCATGACTTCTAGAATAAGGTGACCGGGCAGGTTTCACCCAGTCCCCGATACTCCCGTCAGCGGGCTCATAAATCTCAACTTTAAGCGGATAACATTGTGCGTCCTCGCTTGAATGGCCGGAACTACAATCACCACCCGGACAAGCCGACAAGGCACCGAGAAGATCAATTTCGGCAAAAAATTCGATATAATCACCGGGCCTTACCGGGCTCGCTTTCATGAAATACTGATGCGTATCTTGGGTAAATCCAGTGCACATAAAAACGTTCAAGACGTCATGGACAAATCGCTCTGCCATGTCGGCGGACATTTTCCTTTCCGCCGCAACGGCGCGGATCAAGTTTGAATGACAACAATGATGATATTCGTTCCCACTTAATAATACATTGGTATACGGATCACATCTGGTGCCAATGACATCATGGACGCTGCCACCGTCTTCATCCCATCCGTACCAATCCAGTGTATCATAGGTGATCGTCGCCATGGACCGCATATTGGGTAAATTGCTCCAAAGTCGGTCACCAACGCTTACATGGGTGCCGTGCAAAGCGCGCGTTTTTCCGCTGAAAAATTTTTCTTCAAGATCCAAGGCATTCCATAAATTCAAGTCTCCTACCTGGGCGCCCTCAACACTCACGATCCGGAAATAGTGTCCCGCCGGAACACTAAAGGTGTTTGCCTCTCTGGGCGGTACGATGATTTCTTCGATAAGCTTGATATTTTCCCGGCCTTTCGAAAAAATAACCGGACTTACCGGCGGAAGCGTGTCCGTCGGATAGCATATAACCGGGGGACAAGCGCGGCGGGCTATGGCATCCTCAGGAGCCGGATTTTGCGGATGGTTTTTCATGGATAGGCCTATAGTGGAAGAAACAGAGGGACACGCCATTATTGTTCGATAGCAAAAGGAATACTAACAAGGCGCCGATCAAACTCCTATACTTTACGCCAACTGAACAATTTGAAGATAGGGACAATAGCGGATAAGCTAGGCCAGCAGCGCATCAATTCTTGAAATTAATGGGGATACTAATGACAAGCTCGACGGATATGGAAATGAATCAAGCGGATTTAAGATCGAGGGGGCCGTCGTCCGATTTACCGTTGATTGCGCCCGTTGATAATCTTTCATATGTCAGGGGACCTAAAACGCCTCCGTTGATCGACACGACCATCGCCGCCGTTTTCGCACAAACTGTTGCAACTTACGGCCCGCAAGAGGCGGCTTATTTTGCCGAGACGCAGGTACGCCTCACCTATGCGGAACTTGGTCAACAGGTCGATGAATTGGCAGCAGGCCTGCTCGCCCTTGGTTTGAATAAGGGAGACCGTATTGGCATCTGGTCTCCCAATCGTCTCGAATGGGTTCTCATGCAATTCGCGACGGCGCGGATCGGCCTGATTTTGGTTAATATCAATCCCGCCTACCGGTTGTCCGAGCTTGAATATGCGCTCAACAAAGTAAGTTGCAAGGCGTTGGTCACAGCCGCAACGTTTAAATCATCTGACTATCTTGAGATGATCCGGACCCTGGCCCCGGAAATCGAAAATTGTGCGGCCGGAGACTTGCGATCCGCCGCGCTGCCCGACTTAAAAATTGTTGTTCGTATGGGCAGCGAACAAAGCCCCGGTATGCTAAATTTCGATGATGTCGTTGCCAAGGGCAGTGCCTCTCTTAATCCTGCGGTTCTGGATGAAATTACCAATTCCCTGTCTGCGGATGACCCCATTAACATCCAATTTACGAGTGGTACCACAGGCTCCCCGAAAGGAGCGACCCTTACCCATAAGAACATTATCAATAACGGTAATTTTGTTACCGCAGCGCTGGCAATGACGGACACGGATAAACTCTGCATTCCAGTCCCGCTATATCATTGTTTCGGCATGGTAATGGGGACGCTTGGCTGCATAACGAAAGGCGCGACAATGGTCTTTCCGGGCGAGGCGTTCGACCCCGCGTCCACTCTTGAAACCATTGCCTCAGAACGCTGTACGGCGCTGTATGGTGTTCCGACCATGTTCGTCGCCATGTTGCAGCATCCCGCGTTTTCAACCTTTGATTTATCGTCTTTGAGAACTGGTATTATGGCCGGCGCGCCCTGCCCTATTGAAGTGATGAAACAGGTGATCGCTGACATGCATATGGCCGAAGTGACAATTGCCTATGGAATGACGGAAACAAGCCCGGTATCCTTTCAAAGCAGCACGACAGATAGCATCGAGCGGCGGGTGACAACCGTCGGGCAAATTCATCCGCATGTGGAAGTCAGAGTTGTTGATGAGGACGGCAATATTCTGCCAGTTGGCGAACAAGGCGAGCTGTGGACCCGCGGGTATTCGGTGATGCAGGGATATTGGGGTGATCCTGAACGAACACAGGAATCCATTGTTGACGGCGGTTGGATGAAGACCGGGGATCTTGCCGTGCTGGACGACGGCGGCTATTGCAATATTGTCGGCCGGGTCAAGGATATGATTATTCGCGGCGGCGAAAATGTGTATCCGCGTGAAGTAGAAGAATACCTGTATCGTAATCCGAAAATTCAGGAAGTTCAGGTTTTTGGAATACCCAGCAAGCGGCTGGGCGAAGAGGTGTGCACCTGGGTTGTGTTGCATCCCGGCGAAAGTGCAAGCGAAGAAGAAATCAGGGCTTTCTGTCAGGGTCAAATCGCCCATTATAAAATTCCGGCGTATGTGCGATTTAAATCCGAGCTGCCCATGACCGTAACCGGCAAACCGCAGAAATTTGTCATGCGCGATGCGATGATAGAGGAACTCAACATCGAGGTGGACGAAACAGCATAAACAGCTATCCACTCTGCGCCAAAGCAACCGGGAAAATCTAACAAAAGAAAGAAAAAATAGATGTCCGCAATCGCTTTCGATTTACCAGAAGACGTCCGCCAGATCCGCGATGGTATCCGTAAATTTGCGGAAACCGAAGTCATCCCCCGTCATCTTGATTATCAAAACATTTTTGATAATCCGCGTCTTAAGTATGATGAAGATGGACGGTTATCCGCTCCGGTGCGGGGGCTTATCAAAGAGGTGCGGATGGCCTCCGCCAAAGCCGGATACTACCATATGTGCGTGCCGGAAAAGCTGGGCGGTGGCGGTCAGGGGATGCAGGCCTATTACGCCTGCTGGGAAGAGCTTTTCCGCACTTGCGGGCCGCATAACTGGATGATGCTGTACGCCCTGGCCCATTGGGCTTTCGGCCCCAGTCGATTGCTCGAGAAAGTCACCGACCGGGCCCGGGACGAGATATTGGCACCGCTCATGTCCGGCGAAAAATCCATGTGCTTCGGCCTCTCAGAACCGGGCGCCGGATCCGATGCCACCATGATCAAGACCCGGGCCCGACCCGAGGGTGATGGCTGGCTTATTGATGGGCGCAAGATCTGGACATCCAATGCCCCCATTGCAGATTACTGCATCCTGTTTGCCATTACCAATCCGGAGAAAGCCGCAGTCCGAAAAGGCGGCATATCTGCCTTCCTCGTCCCGACCGACGCGCCGGGGTTTGAGATGCAACGGGTGGTCAAGTTATTCGGCCATATCGGCGGCGACGAAGCCGAGTTGCGGTTCGAAGATTTGAAAGTCGAGCCCTGGCAACTGGTCGGGGAATTGGATAATGGCTTTGCCGCCGCTTTATATGGGGTATCCCTCGGTCGGATTTATAATTCCGCGCGGGCTGTCGGCCTCGGCCGCTGGTCGGTTGAGCTGGCCCTCGACTACGCCAAGACCCGGGTCGCGTTCGGCCAGCCGATTGCCGAAAATCAGGGTGTTTCCTTCCCCCTCGCTGCGGCGGCAACAGAGCTGCATGCCGCCCATCTTATGGGCCTGAACGCCACCAAGCTTCTGGATCAAGGACACCCGGCGATCAAGGAGCTGTCCATGGCAAAGGTATATTCTGTCCAAGTTGGATTAAAAGCCGTCGATCGCGCGATACAGGTTCACGGGGCCATGGGTCTGACCAACGAAATCGGATTGGCGGAAGCCTGGCAGTATTTGCGCATCATTAATATTGCCGACGGCACCAATGAGATCCTCAATAAAACCATCGCCCAACGACTGCTTAAAGGAGATGTTGAGCTGTAACCACAAAGTCAGATATCCGGCGCTCCTTCAATATTTTGCCTTCTTCGTTTACATTCCTTGCGTAATCCTCGATCTTCTGAGATTCTAGGGCGGGGAAATTAGCAGGAAATTGACGGAAGATGACATTGGGAACAGAAGACACGCGTAGCCAAATCACCATCGGGCTCAATGCGGTCATTGTCTCTGTTATTGATCAGCAGCCCAATGTTTTGCTGGTGCAGAATAAGGAAGAGACGTCCAGCGCATCGGCCTCCAATGCGTCCGATCAATTTTTTCCCACCGATAACCAGTATGACGTCCTCCCGTTTGGACCCTTTTACCCAGCCCAGCATCCGACGTTGGAAAGCGGCCTGCGATCCTGGGTTGGCGAACAGACCAACCAGGAGATCGGGTATGTCGAGCAGCTTTATACCTTTGGAAATGCCGGACGGGATCCGCGGGAGCAAGGCGGCGGTCCGCGGGTAATAAGCGTCGGGTATCTGGCCCTTGTTCAAGACAAAAACCCCACCGCACGGGAAGAGGGGCTATGGCGCGACTGGTACCGATATTTCCCGTGGGAAGATTGGCGGGAAGGACGGCCCGAGATTCTGGATCGTGATATTCTCCCGGCCTTGAAAAATTGGATCGAAGACGCCGATAGTAACAGCCAGAAGAAAGAGCGAAAGGAAAGGGCCGCAATTACTTTTGGTCTCGGGGAAACACCCTGGAACGACGAGTTGGTGCTGGAAAGATTCGAACTCCTGTACGAAGCCGCGATGGTAACCGAAGCGCAAATTGACACCGTTGACAGTAAAAAACTGGGTATTCCCATGGCCCTGGATCACCGCCGCATTCTCGCAACAGCAATTGGTCGGCTACGCGGTAAAATTAAATACCGACCCGTGGTGTTCGAGTTAATGCCCCCGACCTTTACGCTGCTGCAATTACAAAGGGTTGTCGAAGCGTTATCAGGCTCTCGCTTGCACAAGCAGAATTTCCGGCGCTTGATTGAAAAGAAAGGCCTTGTGGAAGCCACAGGTCGTATCGAGACGCAAATCAGGGGACGACCAGCAGCCCAATTCAGGTTTCGACGAGAAGTTCTTATTGAACGACAGGCGTTGGGCGTTCGCCAAAACTAAATCCTGACTCTGGACCACGCACCACTTTCCAAATCATTGCATTAATTCATTGACTTAATTTTATGCTCATTACGAGCAAAAATATGCTTGACAAGATTAATACTCATTTGTAGCATTAGTCTAGCGGATTTTATTCGTTGTTTTTTTGGCCCTATTTATACTCATTTTGAGCATTGGATTAAACTATGTCTGTTTCTGCCCACGCTGCGCAAAAGCCCGAGCTCCTTTATACGCCCGAGGTTGCCGAACGCATGGCCCCAATCTTTGACCGGGTCTCGTCTGCCATCAGTGACGTCGAATGGCCGGAATTTGCACCGTATGTTGATCGCATTCTGCAGCTTAAGAAAGAGCGCAACGCCGTCATTCTTGCGCATAACTACCAGACCAGAGACATCTATCACTGCGTCTCGGACATTGTTGGTGACAGCCTTGCCCTCGCTCAAAAAGCCATGGCGGTTGAGGCCGATGTCATTGTCATGGCCGGCGTCCATTTTATGGCAGAAACGACGAAATTGCTAAACCCGTCAAAAACAGTTCTTATTCCTGACTTGCGGGCCGGCTGCTCTTTGGCAGAGTCTATTACAGGCGCCGATGTCCGGCAGCTTCGACGTACATATCCCGGTGTCCCGATTGTCACCTATGTGAACACTTCCGTCGAGGTAAAGGCAGAATCCGATATTTGCTGCACCTCGGCAAACGCCAAGCGGATTGTCGAATCCCTCGGTGCTGATCGGGTTCTCTTGATTCCGGATCAGTATTTGGCAAAAAATGTTGCCGCACAAACCGATGTCGAAATATTGACCTGGGCCGGTGCGTGTGAAGTTCATGAAAGATTTACAGCCTCACAAATCATCCAGTTGCGAAAAGCTCATCCGGATGTCACCGTTTTGGCACATCCCGAATGCCCGCCTGAAGTCATCGAGCAATCAGATTTTTCCGGGTCAACCGCTGATCTTATAAATTACGTCAGCGACCGCAAGCCAGAAGAAGTGGCGCTGATTACCGAATGCTCCATGGGAGAAAATATCGCCTCATCAAATCCACAGACGAAATTTATCCGGTCCTGCAGTCTTTGTCCGCATATGCAGCGCATCAATCTAATGAATATCTGCCAGTCACTGGAAGACATGACCCATGAGGTGACCATCGATCCGGTGTTGGCGGATCGGGCGCGTCTTGCCGTCCAACGAATGCTTGATGCAAGCTAATGACGTCTGATCTGAAAACGGATGTCCTGATACTGGGCGCTGGTCTGGCAGGCTTAATAGCTGCGCTCTCTCTGGCACCAAGAAAAGTGACGTTGGTGTGCAAAGGAACACTTGGCCGCGATGCGTCGACAGCCTGGGCCCAAGGCGGCATTGCTTCCGCTTTGTCCCCCGAGGATAGTCCGCGCGATCATTGCCGCGACACCTTGGCTGTTGCGGGCGGAATTGCCGATAAGGATGTCGCCGCACTGGTAACAGATCATGGCAAAGACAGTGTCCAGACGTTGATTGACCTTGGGGTGAATTTCGACAAAAAAGACGGAAAATTAAGTCTTCGAAAAGAAGCCGCCCACAACCACCGGCGTGTGGTTCATGCGAACGGCGATTCTACTGGTAAGGAAATCATGCGCGCCCTGACACTAAAAGTCCTGGAAAGCTCGCATATTACACTACTGGAACAGGCTGAAGCGATCGATCTTCTGGTCTCCGAGGGCACGGTCGTTGGCAGTGCCGTTTTTCAAGCCGGGCAAACCACGCTTCGATTTGCAGATGCCACACTTCTCGCAACAGGCGGCATCGGTCAGATTTTTAATGCGACGACAAACCCCTTGGCCGCGAGCGGCGATGGATTGGCGATGGCAGCCCGCGCCGGCGCCAGACTTAAAGATCTTGAGTTTGTCCAATTCCATCCGACTGCACTGGATGTCGACGTCATTCCGAGGCCGCTTGCAACCGAAGCATTGCGAGGAGAAGGTGCGCTGTTAGTCAATGATGAAGCGGACCGCTTCATGGTATCTGAACATGCTTTGGCCGAGCTTGCGCCGCGCGATATACTCGCTCGCGGAATTTGGAACCAGATCAATCAGGGGCGCAAATGTTACCTTGATACAAGACAGTCGATTGGGAGCGATTTCCCAGAAGAATTTCCAACCGTTTACAAACATTGTCAAACCCATGGAATTGACCCGATCAAAGAGCTGATTCCGGTCGCACCTGCTGCCCATTATCATATGGGTGGCATTCAAACGGATAAACATGGGCGCACCTCATTACCCGGTCTATGGGCTTGCGGTGAAGTGGCGTGCACGGGATTACATGGCGCAAATCGGCTTGCCAGCAATTCCCTGTTGGAAGCTGTGGTCTTTGCAAAACATGCCAGCCGTGATATTTTGGGAATTGATAAAAAAGCCGGGTTGAAAAGATATTTCAACGCTACAAATTTCCAATTCCCTCAGGAAACATCGATTGAAGCGGCTGCCCTTCTGGACCTTCAAACGCTGAATTATCGCTATCTCGGGCTGCGTCGCGATCAAGCCGGGTTGGCCTCCTTGTTACGCCATCTCGATCACCTTGAGCGGCAGCACCCATCGCCGTCACTGCGTTTTAAGAATGTCCTTCTTTGCAGCCGGCTGTTGGCGACGGCAGCACTGCGGCGCCGAGAGAGTAGAGGAAGCCACTTTAGATCCGACTTTCCGACAAGCGATGCTGATTTTGCGAAACCGTCGACGCTGTATATCGATGAATGCTGGAGCAATAACGAACCGGCGGGATTACCCCTAGCCTCCTGAACCCACAGAAAAGTAGCGATCAAATGAATAAAGTTATCCCGCCTCTGCCCAAGATCCTCGTGGCACAAGCCGTTGAAAATGCTTTGTTGGAAGACCTTGGCTCTGTCGGGGATTTAACCAGCGATAGCACGATCCCCGCAGATCTTGCCATCACGACCCATATCGTCAGTCGCCAGGCGGGATGCCTTGCCGGCACCGATATCCTGGTGTCCGTCATGGCGCAGCTTTCAAGCGAGGTCACAGTCGATGCGCATATGCCGGATTCATCGATCATCAAACCCGGAGATCATATCGCCACGCTTTCAGGGCCGGCAAGACCCATCTTGAGCGGCGAAAGAGTTGCCCTGAATTTTCTCGGACATTTATCCGGTATTGCAACGGCAACCCGAAATATTGTTGATTTAGTGGACGATTTGCCGGTTCGGGTTACCTGCACCAGAAAAACAACGCCGGGACTTCGCGCTTTTGAAAAATATGCGGTGCGCTGCGGGGGCGGTTTTAATCATAGATTTGGTTTGTATGACGGGATTCTGCTCAAAGACAACCATATTGCGGCTGTCGGGGGCGATATCGGGACTGCAATTGAAAGTGCCCGGGCTGGCGCCGGTCATATGATCAAAATAGAAGTCGAAGTCGACACGTTGGCGCAGCTGGAAAAGGCATTGCCCCATAACCCTGATATTATTCTCCTCGACAATATGGGTCTGGAGGAACTTCGGCAAGCTGTTGCCATGACAGGTAAGCAAGCAATATTGGAAGCCTCCGGCGGCATTACAGCGGCGACGGCAAGAGGCATTGCGGAAACGGGTGTCGATGTCTTATCACTGGGCTGGCTTACTCATAGCTCGCCGTGTCTGGATCTGGGTCTGGATATTTTGTAAAGCGTAACGATAAACAGGACATGCCTCCATCGACTTTGGCGGCTTCGGTATTCGGAATCTCGACGAGATCAAATCCGTGGTCACGCAACAGCGACGCTGTCTTCGGAAAGCCTGCCGGGAATAAAATGATATCGTTGAAACGGACCGCATTTGCACAAGCTTCTTCGCCCTCAGCAACATGGAGAATTTTGTAATCTGCGAAACATCCCGATGCCGCGAGGCGCTGCGTTGACAAAATAGTGTCTTCATCGAGCAACCCGCAATCGGTTTTGAAATGCAAAACGCCCGCCGGTGTTTGCAGCTCCCGCAGCTCATATCCCCAGTCCGTCACAATTTCACGTAACGCGGCAACACCTTTTTCGTCTGTTCGCGCCGAGCGCCCAACCAAAATCTCTTTGGATGTCACCAAGATATCGCCGCCTTCCACATGCCCGGACGTAATGTATCGGATTTCCTTGAAATATTGGGGAAGAACAGTGGCCATCTCGACGGCTTCACCAAGCCTGGAGGGCGCACCAGGGCGCATAACAATGGCGCCTTCCGGTAGACAAAGGGCGGTGTCTTCGACAAAGACGGAATCTGGGTAGTTTACCAGTGCCGGTAGCTGAACGACCTCGGCCCCGGTCGCCTGCAGCGCCGAAATATAGGCGCTATGATGAGAGCTGAAGAGGGCCGGATCGGGCGCTCCTTGATCGATCGCGCGCAACCCACCCGTGACGGTAGGTGCCGGAGCCCGGGTAATGGCATGGGAAAAATAAAGGGTCGAAGAATTTGTCATGATGCGATAACTCAAAATCTGGATGACGAAACAGCTTGCGGCACCCTATCCCCCCTGTTCAATTAAGTCCATAACCATAACGTGTAAGCCAGTTGAAGCTGCTACATCCCCTCAACGGGCTCGGTTGACTATGTGCGGCGGACACGTAGAATGAACGCAAAATAACAATAACAAATGATGCGGGCGGGAAATTTGGCGCTCTACTTCATTCGAGCAAGAGGCTGATAAATGTCCCTACCCCCGTCCATTCGCAACCGACTTAAGGTTCCGGCAATTGCCGCCCCCTTGTTTTTAGTATCCGGACCCGATCTGGTGATTGCCGCCTGTAAAGCCGGTGTCATCGGATCATTCCCCGCCATGAATGCAAGAAGCAGTGACGACTTTTCGCACTGGATGAAAAGGATCACCGAGGAAACCAGTTCAAGCGATGCGCCCTATGCGGTCAATTTCAGTCTCGCCCGCATGAAAGGTGCCCGGCTCGACACGGATATGGAAACCTGCCGACAGTATGAAACGCCCATCATCATCACCAGTGTCGGCAATCCGTCACCGGTCGTCGAAGGTATCCACGCCTGGGGCGGCCTAGTATATCATGACGTGACGACCCTGTATCACGCCAAAAAAGCGGCCGATGCGGGCGTCGATGGATTGATCCTT
The DNA here is from genome assembly GCF_036960985.1 of Sneathiella sp. Lineage (NCBI taxonomy): Bacteria > Pseudomonadati > Pseudomonadota > Alphaproteobacteria > Sneathiellales > Sneathiellaceae > Sneathiella > Sneathiella sp. Next base: position 43,154 of record NZ_JBALWD010000001.1, read on the forward strand.
GTCTGCACCGGCGCCGGCGGGCATGCGGGACCCCTCAGCCCCTTTGCAATGGTCGAGCAGGTGCGCTCTTTCTTCAGCGGGACAATTATCCTGGCCGGCGCCATATCCAGCGGCCGCGGTATTCGCGCCGCGGAAATTCTCGGGGCGGATCTGGCGTATCTCGGCACCCGGTTTATCGCAACGAAAGAAGCCCTGGCGGAAGACGCCTATAAGAACATGATTGTCGCCGAAAAGACCGATGATATTGTCTATACCAACGCCATCAGCGGCGTTCCGGCGAATTTCATGCGAACGTCCCTCACGGCTGTCGGTCTGGATCCTGATAATCTACCCACGCCGGACGGCCCTTTCCGACCGAACCTTCCCGACGGATTAACGGCGTGGAATTCCATTTGGAGTGCAGGACAAGGCGTCGGCCTCATTGACGACCTTCCAGATACGGCCGAGCTGGTATCCCGGCTTACAAAAGAATATCATTCCGCTCGTCAACACGACTAGGTAATCTCGAACAGCCATTGGAAGCAATCATGGATTTGAAACTTGAAAACACCGAAATCGATTTTCTGGATCGAGCGATAGAATTTTCCAAATCCGCAGTTGCGCCAAATGCCCAAGGTTGGGAAGACGCGCGGCGAATGCCTGTTGATACCATGCAGGCCGCAGCAAATGCCGGATTAGTTGGTCTTGAAATTCCCGAAGAATATGGCGGTTTTGGCGGTCGATTTAGACTTAAAGCTCGCGTCGCCGAAGAAATAGCGCGTGATTGCTTTGCTTTTTCCTTTAGCCTCATCAATAACATGGGATTAGCTGGGAAAATTGCCCGAGATGCGCCGAGCGAACTGGCGAAACGATATTTGCCAGAAATGATGGCTGGTGAAGCAATCGGCTGCACAGCGCTGAGCGAACCGGCTGCCGGGAGCGATTTTGCGGCTATTTCGACAAATGCTCGTAAAGTGGACGGCGGCTGGGTCATCACTGGAGAGAAAGCCTGGATCACCAATGCCGCCGCTGCAGATCTTATATTTCTGTATGCGCAAACAGATCCTGAACTCGGTTGGCGGGGTGTCGCTGGGTTTTTAATAGATGCGCGAGAAGACGGCGTTGAACAGCTTTTACCAACCGAGATAATGGGCGGGCATGCTATCGGCACCGGCGGTTTTAAACTGCATGATCATTTCGTTCCTGAAGAAAGACTTATCAGCTCCCCCGGAGATGGATTTAAAGCCGCCATGAATGGCGTCAACGCCGCCCGGACATATGTCGCCACCATGTGTTGCGGCATGACGGAAGCGGCGATTAAACTGGCCGCAGGATATGCATCGGAGCGTGCCGCTTTTGGAACTACAATTTCAGCCTTTCAAGGACTTCGCTGGGATTTGGCGGATGCGCAAACCGATGTGGAAGCGGCGCGTTTGCTTGCATATCGCGCCGTATCCTCCGTAGAAGCACAAACAAATGCTGAAATCCATGCAGCACATGCGAAAAAATTTGCGGCAAGAATTGCGGACAAGCATTTGACAAGATGCATGCAAATCATGGGCGCGGCTGGACTGAAACGAGAATACCCACTAGGACGGCATATTGCCTGTGCACGCATTGCGAACTATGTTGATGGCACAACGGAAATTCAGAATGAACGTATCGCCCGTAATCTCATAGGAAGCTAGCATATTTCAATGGTAGTAAATTCTGGATCCACCCTTAATCTTCGGGAGTCCTCATGACCGACTATGATCATAAAACGGGTAGGTATCAAAAGTGGAGCAAAACAGATAGTGTCTATTCTCATCTTGAATGGCATGTCTTTTTACAAACACTCGGCAATATCTCCGACAAGCGGATACTGGATGTTGCTTGCGGAGAAGGTCGCCTTTCACGTGCGTTAATGGACATGGGTGCCAAATCCGTCGTGGGTACTGATATCTCAGCGGAAATGGTTGATCGTGCGCGCCTTCAAAATCTTCCAAGTAGCGAAATGCATTGGGAGAACCTGACATATCAGGTTAAAGACGCTTGTGATGAAAACTTTTCGCTACCTTCTCCGGTCGACGTCGTCACGGCTATGTATTTATTTCATTATGCAGAGACTGAAGAATATTTGCTTCGAATGTGCCAGTTTTTAAGCCGTAGCTTGAAACATGGCGGACGATTTTTAACATATACGATTAATCCCGAATATGATTTTGAAAACCAGTATCCAGATATGGAAAAAATCTTCGGTTTTAGATACGAAATAAACGACCCTCCAAACTATCATCTTGTCATCGGAGATTTTAAAGCCCGGATGTGGCAATGGTCTAAAGCCATCCATGAACGTTGCCTGGAACAAGCAGGTTTCACGAATATAGTCTGGCATCCGCTGCAGTTGGCGTCAGAGGACGCCGAACTAGAACCGTCTGTTTTATGGTATCTTGAAAATCCAAGCTGCATCGTTTTAGGTGCGGAGAAGATTGCAGTTTAATAATAACTCCGGAGACAACATGAATACCGTCAATATTTTCAATCGCAGCCACAGTATTCTTATCGATGCGCCTGCTGACGCCGTTTTAAATTATGTTACCAACCCAAATTCATGGCCAGAATGGATTGCTGCTTCTCACGAAATCGATAGTCCAGACCGACCTCTCGTAAAAGGCGATAGATTTCGCGAACAATGGCATACGAAAAGCGGCCCAGCCGAATTGAACTGGATCGTTACAGATTGCGAACCGCCACATTTATGGATTGGTGAGACAGCGACACCTTTCATCGGAAAAATTATTGTCCGATATGATGTCGAAGCTGTCGGAAATCAGGTGCGCTTCACGCGTTCTCTAACAAACCCTTCACGGCCGAAACCACCAACCCAGGAAATGATAAAACGGATCGATCAGGAAGCTGAATTAAGCCTAGAGAACATTAAGCGAAACGTCGAAGCAAAAATCAGGCAATAGAATCAAGCCGGCTTCAAACTAGGTCTCGACGTCATGGAATTTTGCCCTCGCTCGCGATTAGGCTCAACATCCAGGCCAAGTTTTTTACCTAATTGATCCGCCCCGCCAATATAGGCTCCCTCAATCCAGATCTGCGGGACAGTTATAGGTGTTTTTGGGCCTACGATGGGTTTAACACGACCGAGCATTTCATAAAGGGCACGTGAATCCTTAACAACATCATGATACGTATAGTCAACATTTGCCTGTTCGAAATAACTTTTCGCCCGCACGCAATGTGGGCATGTCGCTTTCCCATAAAGATGATTGCCCTCAACTTCAGTTTTTTCTACATGGGCTGCGATAACCGCTTCGGTGAGAACTCCTCGATTTAAGGCACGGCCCTGACTGACAAGCTTACCATCGACTATAACAATAGGGGCATGCCAGCCGCCTTTTGGAAGTGGCTTCCACCATTGGCTAAGCCAATCCTTTATTTCCAGTTCAACAGGAATACCAGCAAGCTCTGTTTTCAGTGTATCTGTAATTACATCGATCGTTAGAGAGCATTCACCACATGGAATATTTACTTTAAAAGGTCCCCAAGCCCCGGCCCAGCGATACAAGGTGAGATTTACAGATTTAGCAGTCATTTAGAACTTCTCCAACAATGGTGCAGCCCAAAATACATATTCACAGCTCGAAACAATAGCAAATCACCCTCATTTAACTATTTCGTGAACAGAAATTCGAAGATACACTCCTTAGGTTTACTAATAGTGGAGCTACGGAAAGTCATGTAGACTATTCTTTTTCTCATGTTTACTACCATCTATTCAGTAGATATTTAATCTAGTGAAGTTGCTGCCCGAAAAATATGAAAGATATCTGAGTGGAACGTATAGAAAGTGGCGAAAATATCTCCTCCGATACATTAATCGAATTACGTGATTATTGGCTTGAGAAAAGAAGAAGCCGAGAGTTTCCCGCCCGTGCAGATATCGATCCTGTTGAATTTCCCAAGCTGCTGCCACAAATTGCTTTAGTAGATGTGACGTATGATCCGTTACGATTTCGCTATCGTCTAATTGGCACAACAATAACAGCCATCTCTGAACGGGATGCAACCGGTCACTACATCGACGAAGATCTCTACGGAGAACGCACCGAGAATATGCTCTGGGCTTTCAAAACTTGTACCGATACGAAAGCTCCGATCGCCGTCAGAGAGCAAGTTCAATTTGTGAAAAAAGAGCGGGTCGTGGTTGAAGTATTAGTTTTGCCCATGGGGAAAACTGACGATCGTGTTGATATGGTTCTATTGTGTCTTGAGACTATTAACAGTCTCAAAAAAGCGCCAGCCATGGGTACAAGCCTAATGCTTGATTGGTCTGGCTGACACTTTTTTCAATTACCTTTTAACTTGCATCCGCAGGTTCTGAAGATACTACTTTCCATAAAATAGCACCAACGGCTCCGCCGATAAGGGGTGCAACCCAAAAGAGCCACAATTGCGACAACGCCTCCCCGCCGACCAAAAGTGCAGGGCCCAAGCTACGCGCCGGATTAACGGACGTTCCTGTAATTGGAATACCAACCAAGTGGATAACAACTAAAGAGATGCCAATTGCCAATCCTGCAAAGCCAGCGGCAGCACGGGCGCCCGTTGATCCCAGAATGACAAATATGAAAATAGCTGTCAGAACGACTTCCGCAATAAAGGCCGCAGACATACCATACCCAGCGGGTGAGGATGCGCCATACCCATTCTGGCCAAGTCCGTTGACCGCAATATCGTATCCTGCTTTTCCAGAGGCAATAACATAAAGAATGACCGCACCTATTATAGCGCCGATGCATTGCATAATTACATAAATGATTGCTTCTTTGATTTGCATCCGACCGGCGACGACCATCCCACAAGTAACAGCGGGATTAATATGACAGCCTGAGATACCGCCAATGGCATAAACCATTATCAAAACAGAAAACCCAAAGGCAAAGGAAATTCCGGCAAACCCGATTTCATCCCCGGCGATAACCGCACTACCACATCCAAACAGCACCAGAACAAGCGTACCTATTAATTCTACGGCATATTTTTGATAGTTCTTTACGTCATTACTCATATTAAGCCCCTCTTTTACTACATTCGGTAATAATAATGTATATTTTATAGGTAATCACATAAAAAATGGAAAATCCTGATTATACATGTGAACGATAGTGGTAGACTTACCAGAGCTTGGTCCCATCCGTCGTCGAAACATGCGCGCTTATTACCTTCCAGCCAAGCTCAGGGAATTTGACCCAAGATTGACTCTGTCGACCTATCAAATCTTGCCCTAAAACTTTAAATTCCAAATTCACGGTCGCTACGGTGTGGCCGATCGTCAGTATTTCAAGACGAATTCTTTTTTCTTTTATACTGGGTCCGGGAGGACGAGCAACACGATGATCATGTATAGCATCGAAACCATATCCATGTTCGCTCATGGCCAGACGGACGGTAAAAGGGCTATTCCAAAAAGTGTTATCCAACACATCAACATCTTTTTCAGCGAGGGCTGTTTCATAGGCCTCAAATTTTTCGCGTACTTCTGCGATAACTTCTGGAATATTTGGTTCAAATTCACTCATGACACTTCATCTCCTAAAGCACATGCCAACCCGACAAGACGTGCGTCCTCATTGCGAGCAGCAATTATGGACAATCCAACTGGCGCCCCATCTACCAAGGCACCCGGAACGTTGACCTGTGGAAGACCGGCAAGGCCTCCGTGAGCGCATAGAGACAGGATCAATTCTCTGATCGGATTTTGGTCTTGTATCGACAATCCTTTAAACGGAGCAGGAAATGGGGTAGTTGGCAATACCATGACCGTGCCGGGCGGCAATAAATAGTCCAATCGGGCGCGCGCCTCTCGTTTCATTAAAGCGGCCCATTGGCGATCTGCTTCCGATACCATCGATCCCATTACCAGGCCGCGAGCGACATTGAATGCAAAACCAGGATTCGTTGCGTCGATCCAATCTTTGAAGGTTTGCCAGGCTTCTGCCATTTGCAAAGTTCGTTGCGCCTTTCCCCAAACTGATATGCCCTGTGGCGCCATGACATCCTCAACTGTTTCATCCGCCAATTTACTTAATTTTCCGACCAACGGCCCAAGGGCGGTTGCAGTATCTCTATCGGCAAATCCAAAAGCATCAACCGCGATGACTAAGCGCTCCGGCCGCACCATCTCACTAACTTCTTCCAAAAGAACTGACGAAGCCTCCGCGAAACACTGGGCCTCTCTGGCGAACCATCCGGTCGTGTCGCTGGTGGGCGCTTGCGGAAGCATACCGGCAAGATTCAAACGGCCATGGGTGGGTCGAATACCATACAATCCGCAAAAACTTGCGGGGACGCGGACCGATCCACCGGTATCCGTCCCCAATGCTATATCGGCGAAACCGGCCGCGACAGCGGCCGCAGAGCCGGAAGATGAACCGCCCGGCACACGATCAGGTGCCGCGCTATTTAACGGCGTACCATAAAAGGCATTCTCGCCCAGGATACCTAAAGAGATTTCGTCGGTAATGGTTTTCCCTTTAAAGGTTGCCCCTGCTGCCAACAAAGTTGAAACAGCCCAGGAATGCTGTTCTGGAACGCGATGCGTACGCGCCCAATCGGGATTACCCCCTCCTGTTGGATACCCGGCAACATCAAAAAGATCTTTCGCGACGAAGGTACGAGACGTCAAAGCTCCTACGGACGCGCCCTGTATTTCAATGTCGCCATTTTCGACTAAGGCATTTATTTCAGTGTTCGTCATTTGTTGCCCCATTTTTAGAGATTCTATTTTGAAGGTACTCGATCAGATCAACATTTCCTCAATTTAACACCAAATTCCCAAAAAATACCGCAAAAGTTGTAGTTCGCGTTTGTTGGTGAAGATAAACAGACCTCCAGTTGCAACATAGGGTGTTTATTATGCTCGGTTTTTAGGCGTTTGCATTTCATCGAGGCATAATATTGAATTTATTGCACGACTAGGTTGTTGAAAGAACTAAATAAAAAGACGAACACGCAATCTAAACTTGACTAGCGGGTTTGGTATCCTCAATGTAGACAGCGAAGAACAGACACGTCTACAAACATAGGCTCAGATTTGTCCGGCTTTTCAAGAGCTACGATAACAGGGGAAATTAAAAACCATCAAAACCATCACGAAACCACATAATTACCAAATTGCAATTTGCCACAGGTTGTCCGTAGACAAATTGCCATCGCGCAGCACTAAATGTCGGTTTCTGAATTTTGACGGTTAATAATCAGAGTATATTGAACTCAGAAACGAGTTTAAGAAATTTCGGAGCCCTCAAAGAAGGCTACCGCTTATGAGCGAACTTCAACACATTACGAAGATGCTCTAACAACTAAGGGAGATCGTAAATGACTAAAATTACAAAACATCAGGTTAAACGCAGAGACCTGCTTAAAGGAGCCGCCATTGCAGGTGCTGCGGCTATCGCACCCGCTATTATTAGCCGGAGCGCGCTTGCTTCGTCTGGCGAGATCAACATACTTATGTGGTCAGACTACCTACCGAAGCCGTTTATTGCGGACTTTGAAAAAGAAACCGGTATCAAGATCAATTATACCGGTATCGGATCAAACGAAGAAATTATCAATAAAATGAAGGCCACCAAAGGTCAGGGCTTCGACATTGTTTCACCAACAAACAATCAAGGCCTTGAGTGGGGTCCGCTTCAATTGTTGCAACCTTTCGACATGAAACGTGTTCCTGTTGCGAATGTTAATCCTGCTATGACGAATATTGGCACAAAGGATTGGGATTTCGACGGCAAGGGTTCACATTGGCTTCCTCATATTTGGGGCACCGAAGGCGTTGCATGGCGCACAGATAAATGGACGCCAGCCGGTGCTGCGCCAAGTTACGGCGATATCTGGTCAGAAGCAAATGCTGGCAAGACAATGGGACGTCCACATTCCATGATGCTTTGCGCAGGCCTTTACATGGAAACCATTGGTGAATTGAACCCTGGTGATATGTGGAAAGCCTACGAATCTGAAGCAACTATGCGCCCAATCTGGGAAAAAGTTACAGCATGGTGCATCGATCGTAAGAAAAACATCAAACTTCTTTGGAACGATGCCGATACACAGAAGAACGGCTTGCTGAACGAAGGCGTGATTGTTGGTCAGACTTGGGACGGACCGCCTATGTCTCTTAAAACAGCTGGTGATCCAATCATGTATCAGGCTCCTGTCGAAGGTGCGATGGCTTGGGTTGACGGCTTGGCGATGCCAACAGGCGCGAAAAACGTTGATCAGATCTATGAATTTATCAAATTCTCTTATGATCCGAAAAACGCGGGTAAAGCGATCGATGAGCATGGTTATAACTCACCGGTTCTGGGCGCTGATGGATTTGCTGGCGAAGCGTATAAGAAGAACTTCGCGGATGCGTATCCTGGAGATTCTCTCAGCAATCTCAATCCATGGCCGCCGCAGGCACCTTGGTATGCTGAAATCCGGACAGAATATGTGAACAAGTTCAAGAGTTCATAATTTTCGAATTTATTGTCCCGGGTGGCCTCAAAGAAAGCCCGGGATAATATTTATTTTTCCCAATGACCGTGCATAATCGCGATTATCGGAAAAAATAATAAGAGACAATAAAAGTTCCTCCTTAGTGGGGCAGTGCGACCAAAATAGTACTGAACAGGAGAGTTTTATGAGTAAAGGGGTTGACGTTAGTCTTGAGAACGTCTGGATACGCTTTGGTGATTTTGTTGCCGTTCGTGAAGCCAATGTAAATATTAATGGAGGCGAATTTTTCTCCTTTCTCGGACCATCTGGCTGTGGCAAAACAACGATCCTGAGAGCGGTGTCTGGGTTTCTTGAACCAAGCGACGGTTACGTCAAAATTGGTGGACGGGACATGGCGGGCATCGGCCCCAATAAACGTCCAACGGCCCTCATTTTTCAGAATTTGGCACTGTTCCCGCTCATGAAAGTTTGGGAGAACATCACCTTCTCGCTAGAAGTTCAGGGGGTTGGAAAAGCCGCGCGACGCAAACGTGCAGACGAATTGCTGGAAATGATTGCCCTTCCGGACCAAGGCGACAAATTACCGTCTGAATTATCTGGTGGCCAAAAACAACGCGTAGCGATCGCGAGAGCCCTTTGTGCGGAACCAGATGTCCTTTTACTTGACGAACCATTGTCGGCGCTTGATCTCAAACTCAGACAACATATGCGGACCGAGTTGCGCGAAATACAGCAACGGGTAGGTATTACTTTCATATATATCACCCATGATCAGGGAGAAGCCCTGACAATGTCAGACAATGTTGCTGTTATGCGTGCGGGCATAATCGACCAGATCGCTGACGGGCACACGATTTATAATGACCCCGCCACACCGTTTGTCGCGTCGTTCGTCGGAGAAAATAATGTCTTTCGTGGCAATGTGAAATCCATTGACGGAGATACAGCGCTTATCGATACAAATCGATCAGGTGAATTGCTGGCGCGTATTGCGCCTGCCGCTCTTGGGAAAATGAATGTCGGCGATCCGGCGATGATGTTTGTCCGCCCGGAAGCCTGTAACATTGCCGCCGATAACGCGCCTGCCAAAAATCGTTTAACGGCTATGGTAAAGCATGAAGAATTTGAAGGGCAAATTTACAACGTATTCCTGGAAGGTAGCGAAGGAAAAGAAATCAAAATGTCCTTGGTCAATGTGGGTCAGCAACGCCAATCTGCACAAGGGCATGATTTGACATTGGAATATGACGCTCAGCAAGCTGTTGTGCTTCCTGCCGGCGACCTGGCCAGTGAATAAGATAGCGCAATGAATATAACAAAAATATTTTCAGATTATTTTAACAGGAACGGCTATGGGCTCGGGATTTTCCTATTAGTCACTGTTGGATTCTGGGTTATATTACTCATCATCCTTCCGCAGTTGTCCATGCTGGATTTCTCCTTCCGGCATCATCTGCCTCCGCCGGAAATGGGCGGCCCGAAAGACACCTATACAATTGAGCATTACAAATATCTGGTGCTTGGCGCTCCTGGTTCAGATAGCTCCTATAACGTAGTTGATCTGGGCGTCTTCGGACGTACTTTGCTTGCTGCAGTTTTTGTAACAATTCTTGATCTGGTCCTTTGCTATCCCCTGGCCTATTACTTAGGCCAATCTAAAGGCGGCGGTTTCACACGAGTTCTGGTCCTTCTGTTGATCATACCTTACTGGATCAACGAAATTTTGCGGGCGTTTGCTTTCCGGATTATTTTTGGTGAAAGCGGCGTCATCAACGAGATGATGCTGGCTTTTGGACTAATTAGCGACCCCATTGATTTTATCCGGGCTAACGTCGCCCTCTACGCCGGTTTGGGATATGCCTATATCCTGCTGATGATATTCCCGATGTATAACGTCATTGAAAGCCTGGACCGCAACCAAATCGAAGCGGCTCGGGATATGGGTGCACCTTGGTGGCGCATTCATTGGCGTATCGTAATCCCTTATGCAAAACCAGGAATTGTTTCCGGCTGCACAATGGTCTTCATGCTCTCGGCTGGTGCACTGGCTGCGCCTCAGATATTGGGTGGTCCCTCCAGCCTCTGGTTTACGCAAATTATTTATCAATGGTTTAACCAAGGCGGAAACTGGCCGCGAGGGGCAGCGTTCGCGATCGTATTGCTGGTCACTTGTGTCTTTATTGTATTGTCCCTGATGCGGTTGTTTAAGGTCAAGATGGGGGATATTGGTAAATGAAAACCGAAAATTTCCTCATCAAATTATTCCTCGCTGCCTATCTGATTATCTTTTTTGGATACTTATTAGGCCCGTTGGTCGTTATGAGTATTACGGCGTTTAATTCGCCGAGCTTTCCAAAAATGACGCCATGGGAATGTCTAACCTTTCAATGGTTTGACGTACTAGCAAATGATGACCGAATTCTAAATGGCATTAAGAACAGTATTTTTGTCGGGATAGGAACTGTAATCTTGTCCGTCGTCATGGGCTTGGCAGGCGCGTTGATGTTAACTCAAATCTGGCCAAAACTACGTGCGACCTACTATACAATTGTTATCGCACCTATTCTCGTACCTGGCGTTGTGTTGGGTATTTCGACGCTGGTTTTCTGGGATCGCATCAATATTATGCTGGGCTTCAGCAGCGATAGCTTCCTGCATAATGGCATCTTCCTGACGATCCTTGGCCAATCAACTTTTATTGCATCCTATTGCATGCTCGTATTCATAGCTCGGCTACAACGCTTTGATATGGGATTGACGGAGGCCGCTCTTGATCTTGGTGCTACCAACGTACAGGCTTTCCGGAAAATACTTCTGCCGTTCATGAAACCGGCAATCGCTTCTGCTGCCGTCCTCGCGTTTCTTGCTTCTTTCGAGAACTACAATACGACAACCTTCACGTTTGGAAAATATCCAACCTTGACGATCGAGCTGGCGCAAAAAGTTCGATATGGCATTAATCCGTCCATATCCTCCCTCGCCTTCATTATCATCGCAATGACAGTAATTGGCGCCTTAATCCATGAAGTTTATCGGCGGCGCCAGCAGTTAGCATTGGCGAATGGCGCACCCGTTTCTGCCGTCACTGGAAGTTTCAAGCTCCCAAAATTCCTGCGAGGTAACCCGGCCGCGATCATTCTTATCTTGGTGGCTCTTGGCGGATTTACGACCATATGGTTTTCTCAGGTTTATAGTCCTAAAGAATGTGTCATGGACGTCCGGGAACAGAAACGATTTATCCAGGATCAACGCATTAAAGCGATTCAGGAACAACGGCTGGAGCAGCGAAGACAGGAAAATCTCAAGGGTCCGGACATTTTTGGTGGTAGTAAAACATCACCAAGTACAGACTCTATTCCACAAAGCCCGGGCAAGGGTTCGTTTGGTGGCGTGTTTAATCCAAATAACCTGGATGAAACTGCCCCGAAAGATAGCGAGCCTGGAAAAGCTCAAAATCCAGGCAAAGGTGCCTTTGGCGATATTTTTGCTCCGAAGAACCTCGATAAAGCAGCTCCTAAAGAAGATTAGCAACAATCACTTGAAGGGATCCAGCGCAATCAAGTCCTATGATTGCGCCGGACTTCCGACGTGACCCTATACGCCTGTTCGGCGTTTTTATCCATCGCATATTAAGCCCTAAAAACCTCGGTAGCTGAGCAGATATATTGCTTCACTTTATCGACGCTAGTTATTTGATCGAAATTTTCCTATTTTTTGCATAATTTCGATTTTTCAAACAAATATCACATTTTAAACATATTATTGCCCAACGCCCTAAGCATCGTGGAAGAGTAAATTTTTACGTCGGGCAGCTACATATTGCCCCCTTCATTGTTGAGAGGAGATTGAGATGAGGTCAACGCGACGCAATCCAGAAGATGATTTTCGCAACCAGCTTCCAAGCGGTAGAAGAGAGAGCTTGGATAGAATTAACCAGGACAGAGAAGATGGTCCGCCTAGAAGATCAGATCTCGATGGCCCTGATACTGAAGGAACAACCCGATCCATCGATGGCGTGGCAAGCAATATAGATAACCCGGAATGGGGCGCTGCCGGGCAAACATTACTGCGGCTAGCATCTGAAAATTTTGAAGATGGTATTTGGCAAATTGAAGACGATCTGGCAAGCCCTCGAGAAATCAGTAACGCCGTCGTGGCTCAAGACAGCGAAACTGTTAACTCCTTTGACGTTAGTGATCTTTTTTGGGTATGGGGTCAATTTATAGACCACGATATCGACCTAACAGTCTCTGGCACAACCTATGAACCAATCGATATTCCGGACGACGACGAGTATTTTGATCCCGAAATTGATATGGGTTTCTTCCGTGCGGATCCTGTGAGTGGAACGGGCACCGAGACTGCAGCACAGTATACGAATGAAATCACGTCTTTCATGGATGGCTCCATGATTTACGGATCTGATATAGAAACCGCTGCAGCCCTCCGTACAGACGATGGGAAATTACTATTAGATGAGATTGGATTAGTAGCCTTCGCCGACGATGGCAGTGTCCTTGCCGGTGATATACGGGCCGCAGAAAATTCAGGTCTCTATTCCATTCAAACACTCTTCGCCCGAGAGCATAATAACTGGGTCGATAAGCTCGCAGAAAAAAATCCGGACTGGACGGCAGATGAGCTCTACGATGCAGCACGCGTCCGCGTTGAGGCAGAAATTCAAGCCATTACGTTCAACGAATATCTGCCTTTGCTGGTTGGGGAAGACGCCATCACGACCTATACCGGATACGACAGTAGCGTTAATCCAGGTGTTTCCGTCGAATTTGCAACCGCGGCTTATCGGTTCGGCCATAGCCTCGTCTCCTCAACGTTAGGGCGTCTTGACGAGAATGGAGACACCATTGCAGCCGGTGATCTTGCGTTACGAGATTCATTTTTTTCGGCGGAGGTTGTCGCCGCTAATGGTGGGATCGAACCCCTGTTGCGCGGCCTCGCGGATGGTACTGCCGAGGAACTTGATACACAGATCGTTGATGATTTACGGAACTTTCTGTTCAGCGAAGATGGAGATGTTGGCTTTGACCTTGCTTCGTTGAATATCCAGCGCGGCAGAGACTTGGGCGTCGCGAGCTACAACGATCTTCGCGAAGCCGTCGGTCTGAATAGAATGGAAAATTTCTCGGATATCACCTCGGACCCAGATTTGGCTCTGGCTCTTGCCAGCGTATATGACAATGTCGACGATATTGATGCCTGGGTTGGTGGTTTGGCTGAAGACCCTGCAAGTGACGGCATGCTTGGAGAATTGTTCGCAACCATCGTTGCCGACCAGTTCATGGCTATCCGGGACGGCGACCCTTTCTGGAGCCAGAATGCCGACTTATCACAAGGCGAAATCGATATGCTTTGGGACACCACCCTGGCAGATATCATAGAACGGAACAGTGACGTAGACGCCATCCAGGACGATGCGTTGATCGCGTACGATCGCATCGGCGGTGACGACACCGACAATAGTCTGGACGGGGATGAAGGTCATGACCTGCTTCTCGGTATGAACGGCGATGATACGCTCAATGGCGGTGCCGGTGCAGATCAGCTGGAAGGCGGGCGCGGTGATGACCTATTTGTTTTTGGCCCGAATTCAGGAGAAGATATCATCAAAGACTTCAGTGTCAAACACGATGTCCTGGATCTGATCCTTTATGACCTAGAAAGTGTATCCTCCGCAACTGACCTCGCTGAGCAGGTTGGAAGGGATGTTGTTTTTACCTTCACTGAAGAGGATATTCTTACCCTTGAAAATGTGAAGCTGCGGGATATAGAGGCGGATAATATCCTCATCTAGCGGCATTAAAAACGATGACGGGATGGGCTGACGCAAAACGATGGCCCATCCTATTCTCCTGGTAAACATCCAGACTAGCTACGACTGATCTCACCCGCACGCTGACATCCAGTCATTTAACGCGGTGAATAAAGCCTCATCAGCTTCAATGCCAAGTTTTGTCCGCCGCCATAAAATATCATCTGCGGTGCGGGCCCACTCCTTCTCCATCAGATAGCTAACTTCACGCTCTGTGAGGCCTTGTCCGAAATCTATACCCAGCTCCGAAAGTGTCGTGGCATCAGCCAAGAGATCATAAATCTGAGTGCCATAAGCGCGGATCATTCGTTTCGCCTGCTCTGGCTCAAGAAACGGATACTTTTTTTGCACATCAATCAAAAGTCCGACGAAACCGTCAATAGGGAAATCCCCACCCGGAAGGCTTGCCTGTTTTGTCCAGGCCGGTCCGCGCGCTTGTAAGTTTGCCTCAATCATCTCAAGCACCGCTTCGGCCAAAACGCGGTACGTGGTGATCTTCCCACCAAAAACATTTAGTAGGGGAGCGGCATCCGCTGCACCGTCTTGTCGTAAAACATAATCTCGTGTCGCTTCTTGCGCCGTTGATGCGCCGTCATCGAAAAGCGGCCTGACACCAGAATAAGTCCAAACGACGTCTTCATCGCGCACTGGTTTTTCAAAATATTCACTCGCCGCAGAACAGAGGTAGGAAATTTCCTCCGCCGTGATGGCGACGTCAGCAGCATCGCCGACATAATCCTGATCCGTGGTTCCGATCAACGTGTATTTATGCTCATAAGGAATGGCGAAAATTATACGGTCATCACTGTTTTGAAAAATATAGCACCGATCATGATCAAAAATCTTGGGAACAATGATATGGCTACCTTGGACAAGTCGCACATTCTTGCTGTTTGAACTTTTAACCGCCCCAACCAGAACCTCGTCCACCCAAGGGCCTGCCGCATTGATCAGCAACTCTGCGGTCCTGACGATGACATCCCCGGTTTGCATGTCTTCCGTCGTAATATGCCAAACCTTGCCTTTGCGCTCTGCCGAAACACATTTCGTTCGGGTTTCAATTTTGGCCCCACGCAGCGCTGCATCCTGTGCATTCAGCACGACCAGTCGCGAGTCATTGACCCAACAGTCAGAGTACTCAAATCCCTTCGAAAAGAGCGGCTTCAACGGCTTACCAACAACATTTGTTGTCAAATCAAGGGTTGTCGTCGCCGGCAGTTTTTTACGGCCGCCTATATAATCATAGATATACAATCCGAGGCGGAGCAACCATGCAGGTCGCAGTCCGCGGTGATGAGGAAGAACAAACCGCAAAGGCCAGATGATGTGCGGTGCGTTGGCCCATAATATTTCGCGCTCTGAAAGGGCTTTTTTCACAAGCCGAAATTCGTAATGCTCCAGATATCGGAGCCCGCCATGAATGAGTTTGGTCGAGCCAGACGACGTCCCGCTGGCAAGGTCCGACATTTCACACAGGCCGACAGAATAGCCCCGACCAGCCGCGTCGCGCGCGATCCCGCAGCCATTAATACCGCCGCCAATAATAAAGACGTCGAAATCCGCCGACATGCCAAAAACTCCTGAGCTTCGAAAGCACAATTGCGCATTTTCGAAGTAATTTGAACCTATAATTTCATTATATGAATATTAAACGAAAATCAAAGGAAATAAGACTTCAATTGTTCTATCGTGGTAAAGCGATAAACGTACCGCCATTTCGCTTCGTCACTTCGCGCATTAGAATGCCGAAACGATTTGTCGCCCCGGGAGAAATAAAGCCAATTGCATGAATCTTGGCCAACGGCTTTCCGGTATTCCTGTTTGTGTTCTCTCGCTCCAGCTCGTTAATAACCTGATTGTAGGAAGATCCGGTATAATCATCACCGAAAATGTAAATGGATAGACTGATCCCAGGCCGCGCATAGCGTTTTAACGCCAGTCGCAAGCCTTCAACAGGGCTACTGTTGGACGTGCTGCTCCAGCCACTAAAGGCCTTGAAAATGGCTCGGCGCCGACCCGGTGTATCGGCAATCCACTTCCCAGCGTAAGCCGAGATCAAATGAATGCCATTGTCATTGATGATTTGAAATCCCTTCACTTGCGGATGGATCTCCAACACATTCTGCATTTCCCGGCTTACCCGGTTCCAGATGGCTTTCATGCTACCTGACGTATCGACAATAAACAGGATGTAATCACTGTCCGTGGGAATGCCGCCGACTTCCTCATCACGAATTTCTGACGAAGACTGCGTGATGCTGGATTTCTTTTGCGCGGCCGCAACCCTGGCCAATCCTTCAAGATCATCCGTCGTCATTTTGCTTTCAGATTTTTTAACGTCGAGCTCTTTCTCCAGTGCAACCGACTGACTTTTTTCCTGACCGAGGCGGGCTTTCAAGGTTTCCAGCGCCGATTGACTAACTGCCAATTGCGTGTCGAGTTCCTCAACGGCTTGTTCCGTGGTAATCATTTGCCGAAGAAGATCCTTGGCCGCGTCCAAGCTCGAAGTCCCCACGTCGACCGATGTCTTGGAAATCAAAACAAGGAGAACCACGGCCCCGAAACCGCAGGAAATCAGATCCAGAAAAGACAGGCTGAAGATTTCGAAGGGTCTGTTTCGGCGTTTCATGGCCAGCTCTCCGCTGGTGAAATAAGCAGGCCACCCGTCGAATACGTCCAGCGCCAAAATTCCGGTGCGGCTTGCGGGTCTCCCTCCAAAGGCAACAAAATGACATTTACTGGCTGGCCTTTTCGTGGTGCCGTCTCGTTTATTGTATGGCGAAACAATTTTACGCGGCACTCACCGCTTATATTGTTGGCTTTTCCCAACAATGAATTGCAGGAAGAAAAAGGATTTAAACTGGCGTAGTTTGATGTTCCTTTGGTCGGCAAGCCATCCGTGACAATATAATAATTTGTCGGCGAAGGTGACAGGCTTGCTGCGGTTTTCAAACCCTGCTGCAAATTCGTCGCCGTCGTTGGTACCAGCGCATTCAATGAGCTCATAACCTGAGTAATAGCCGAGGGATCCGTCGCAGAGAACCAGTTTTGCGGTCCGATTTTTTCCGCCTTTTCACTGAACCCGATGACCATGGCTTCTGAATCTTTTGGTAACCGCGCCAGCAACCATTCAACAATCCGTTTCGTCCGCAACCATTTCGGACCTTTTTTCTTATCGCCATCCGATCGTGATTTCCGGACAATGATATCAATCAGTTTTTCATCGGTCATCGAGGCGCTTGTATCCACCAACAGAACAATTCGCCGCCCCTCGACTTTCAGCCCTAACAGATAATTTTCCTCCTGGCCTTTGTCGGCCTGAATAACATCTTCTTTTTGCGCAGGCGGCGCATTCTCAATTTCTGTCTTTAAGCTTTGAAGCTGTTCTTGCTGTTTTTTTGCGATCTGCGTTATGGCAGCGATCTGTTCGGCAATTCGCGTATTATCGGCTCCCTCGCTATTAATGCTCTTCTTTATGGCCGCCTCTTGTTTGCGAACAACGGCAAGCGTGGATTGAAGTTCCTGTTCCATTTGTTGCAGACGCGATAAATCGGACTTTAACACATCTGTCTCGATGGGCGCCGGATCCGGTTGATGTTTTAAAAGGATGAGCACCAGAATCACTGCTCCCAGACCGCACGACATAATGTCGAGAAAGGCCAGATTGAAGCCCTCAGTTTTTCGCTGCCGTTTCAGAATGCACCTATTTACTTATCCGATTGAGCAAAAACTTCTCGCAGTAGGCCTGTGTTTCAATAATCTGACCATCCTGAAGCCGCTGCAATTGATGCAACAAAAACATCAGGAAAATGCTAATGATCAACGCCACCAACGTCGAATTAAAAGCCACGCCAAGACTATTGGTCATGCCTGATATATCCCCGGCAAGGGCCTGATCCGCCTGTGACAAGGCCTGGCCGATACCACGGACTGTGCCAATAAATCCAATGGACGGGATGGCCCAGATCAAATAACGGATCATCGAGTTCTCCGCCTCTTGCCGAACCGCAAGCGCATCGACACTGGTTTCAATGGCGTCTGATGTATTCTGTACATCATCTGTAATCAAGTAACGGCGTATACTAGAGATCAGGGTTTGAATGAGAGGCGTGCTCTTGATTTTGTCGGGAAGCTCTTCGATGCGGTCGACAGTGGTCGCCAGATCCATTTCCTCGCCTTCACTGTTTCCTTCAAGCAAGTCTACTTTGTACAGATATCCGCTTTTGACGATACTTATACATTTTGACCCGATCAGAAAAACACCCCAGAACATCAATATAAGACAGATCTCCTGTTCCCAATCTTTCAGAATTACCACCAGATCCCTGGGGGCCGATGTTCCGGCCAGCCGGGAGGCTTCTAAAACTTGTGCGGCTTCCGGTCTTATATATCCCTGATACACCAGATGTACCGCAATGATCGCCAATACCAAGGCACTTGTATTCTTAATGAAGTCCCGCATCTAAATATCCACCGGAAAGGAAACGGGCGTCGTCAAGTCCAGCACTTTTCCACCGGATTGCGCCAGCGCGTAATGCAAACTGACGGTACTAATGCCCGCAAGCGATAGAAACAGAACCAATAGCGAAAGCCTGGATTTTTTTAGGAAACGCATATTCACTCCTTACAAGTAACGGCCAATACGGAAACCAACATTTTTACGGCCTTCATCCCCGGCATCCCGATAGGAAGGCCGAAGCTCCGTGAGAGTACCGGATTGCCAATTCGATCCTTTGATAACATGTTTATCACCAGAGAGCCCGCCCAGTGGGTTTTTAAAAGTCTCTCCCTTTGCGGGAGGTGTTAAAGAATAATAATCATTCACCCATTCACTGACATTTCCAAAAAGATCATTCAATCCGGACTGATCTGCGTCGAAACTGCCTACGGGCGCCAAGCCTGCAAAGCTATCATCGTAATCGGGCACATAAAACCTCGTTTTTCCTCTCGCAGACTCGTCAGCTATATTTCCGGATCCCGTGGGAATGACGGGATCGTTCCCCCAAGGAAACCGTGTTTCTACCTGTCTGCCAGCTTTACGTGCCAACCACTCCCATTCCGCCTCGCTCAACAGACGATAGCCATTCGCAGACGCCGTATATCCGGCAAATCTGTTGCCGGAGAATTTGTAAAACGGTTTCAAGCCTTCCTGCACACTCAACCAGTTACAAAATTGAGCGGCTTCCAGCCAGGAAACATTGGTGACCGGTATATTCTGAGCGGCAACAGACGCGCTTGGCTTGAAGGCGGCAAACTGCCGTTGTGTCACCTCGCGGCGGGACGCATAGAAGTACCGGTCCAAGGTAACCTGTTTTACAAACTCATTCGCCCGCTGGCCTGTTTCGTGGCGCGGTGCGCCCATGACGAAAGCTGTGGGTTTGAAAAGCTTCATTTGCATGCCAACAGCGTTGACATAAGTCTTTTTGGCTTCCGATTTTTTCGCCGCCTCAATAGTCAGGAGATCTGCATTCCAGCGGACATCGCGGGCCGCTGACGGCGTGACCTTCTTCTCTTGCAGGCGATACCCCTCTCTGACAAGCTGGACACGATGCGGAATAGCTTGCAGGCGAAGGTTCACCGGCGTTTCGCCAACGGGTTGACCATTGACGATCACAACGGCCGATGGCGTGGATGAGATTGTCACATTTCCGATCTCTGTTTTCAAAGCGAAGACCAGCGCTTCCGTTGTGCCAGACGCCACTTTGACAGACTTCTCCTGCCCAAAAAACCCGGGTTTCACATATTTAACGTCATAGGACCGGGAGGGCGCCACCGAGATTTTGGTATTATGTTTGACCGGCTTCCCGTTCAGGGTCAATTGCCCCCCTTTTGGCGTGATATCTATGGTGACGTAGGCGGGCTCGATTTTTAAGCGATACTTTCGGCTAACCGTCTCATCTTTGTTGGTAACTTCCAGTAGCTCTTCGGTCGTCGCATACCCGTCTTTGCGAATTACGAATTGGTGCTTGCCGCCGGATAGTTCGGAAATGAGCGGGCTTTTCCCGGCGGATATACCATCAACTTCGATAAGTGCATCGCCTGGTATTGTTTCGATTTTTAACGGTACGGTGAGTTCTCTCATAGCCACTATTTGTTGAACGACTTCTCCGCGGCCGACGTCAATATCCAGGCTTTCCTTAAGATAATATTTTGGATCAACCGAGATGGTATAGCGTCCCGCCTCGATTGTCAGATCAAGATCCTTGGAAAGACTCACCGGTTTGCCATCAACGAACCATTCAGCCGCAGGGTTTTCTTTGTCCGTCGTCAGAATAATCTGGCCCGGCAGCGGAACCAGTTCAATGATCTGTTGCGTCCCTTCTTGCTCCGCCGTGATTACCCGTTCATCGACCGCAAACCCTTGCGCTGCCGTTTTGATTTTCGGGTTTCGCGAAAGGGAGAACAAGGTGCCGTCAACGATCATGGCCATCCCGTTTATCACTTCAAGTTCGGCCGTCGCCTCAATTTCAGCTGGCGCCACACGGATTGGCGTTCCTTTGACAAACAGAGTAAAGCCGCCCACGGACACAACCAGAAGAATGATCACCAAAAGGGAAAAGAAGAAAATCCGATGCTGACGGGCAGCCGCCCGTTTCAGCTCTTGATTAAATTCGCTCATCAGGAATTACTCTCACCTCTACTAACACATCCGTTGGCTTAATCTCGACTTCGACTATTTTCGCTTTAAAGCCGTCGCGGCGCCCCTCGAACAAATAGGTACCCGGTTTTAATTCTATACGATAACGATCCACGGATCCGATTTGCCCGACACCGCGAACAAAGACATTGGCCAGTTTGTCCGAGATCACGATAATACCTATCGGCCGGTTTTGATCAATGATGGCTTGTTCCAAATCGACGATTTCGCGGGCCAGCGCCGGGCTTAACGATGCCAGCACCTTGGCCTCAGCGATGGTGGCGGTTGCTTTTGCCGAAACCTGCTCATTGGATAATCGCCCCGGATCTCGATTATAAGCCTGGATTTCATATAAACTTGCCAGAATGTCCGATGATATTGTCAGTCCGGCGTTGGCTTCTGCATTGTCCGATTTAAGGGCGGTCGCCTGGGCGAAATTCTCATTGGCCTGTTTCCAGTTATCCTGCTCAATTGCCGCATTCCCTTTTTTCAGGAACCCGTGAAAGGCGATATCTGTTTTCAAGAAAATCACCTTGCTTTCAAGAGCTGCCGTTTCCGCATTTGATGGGTAAATCTTACGGGCCTGTTGGGCCGCCGCGTCCAGATTTTTTAAATCGCGTTTTTTAAAAGCAGCAAGACCTGTTGTAATGGCCGTCTCGTAACGCTGGTCTTTCCACTGCTGGTCTATTTGCGCGACGCGCTCCCCATACACCACCCGCGCTGGATCCAGCTTAAAGATTTCTTCTGAAAGCCGGCGTTCTTCGGCGACGTTGTTTTCCACCTTCGCCACATTATTCAGTTTAATAAGGTCCAAAACAGACTGTAGTTTTTCTACTGTCTCCGAAAACTGCATAGCTTCCTCGGATGCCTTATAGGAAAGCGCCTGAGCTATATATATTTTCGCTTCGGCGACGGCATCCGCGTCATAAGCCACACGGGCCTTTTTGAGGCTTTCCTGATACGCCGCTTCGAACCCCTGGATCGCCAACCCACCGTCTTCTAAAAGCCGGTTGAGAGCGAGGAGCGCTGTTTCATAATTTCCGGACGCAAATTCAGTTGTCGCCGTTTCCTTGCTATTGGCAAGGCGGGTTTGCAAGGCAGCATCCCAATTGGCAAATTCAGCCGTGGCAACCACCGCTTCATGTTCCTTTTCATATTTCGCCAGTCCCGCAACGAAGTCACGCCGCTGTGCTTCGGGGTCCGCTGTTGTTTTCCCGGGAAGAGCGACGGTCGCGCTGACCGGATCTTCCACTGC
Organism: Sneathiella sp.; assembly: GCF_036960985.1. Taxonomy (NCBI): domain Bacteria; kingdom Pseudomonadati; phylum Pseudomonadota; class Alphaproteobacteria; order Sneathiellales; family Sneathiellaceae; genus Sneathiella; species Sneathiella sp. The sequence goes on from NZ_JBALWD010000001.1 coordinate 65,348, forward strand.
GGAGATATCTGCTGCTTGCTTCTGCCAGAACCCGCCTATGGAAATAATCATAAACAAGGCGCTGGCCAACAGGATAACGGCGATAACCAGGCTATAGATAATCAGCCGCTGCCGACTCCCATCCTCCGCCCGCTGCAGTTTTTCGTTCAGCATCTACCTTAAACTCAAGTTACAGTTTCTTCGCAGGCGTGCGTTCGGCGTCATACATGCGTTTCAAGAAAGCTCGCCATTGCGCAAATTGCTCTGCCGCATCCCCCGTGATTTCTTCGGTCGTTTCATCAAACTCGACAACTTGCGGGCCCATTTCGATATCAATGGACTGGCCCAGTTCTTCCAATGTGTCCTTATGGAATTCGGCTTCCTTGCTCGTCTGGAAACTATCTGCAATCAGAGCCACACCACCAACGCCGGCAATGATCGCCCCCGTATTCGCCGCCGCACTTGTCCCAGCGGACCCTGTATTGGCCCCAGCAGCTGCGGCCGCAATGGCAAGGCCGAAGGCCAGCACTCCCAAAACCGCTTTACCCATGGCTTCATATTCAGCTTCTCGTTGGGCTTTGACTTCCTGCAGGCTTTGTTCCTGCCAGAGAGCGTAACTCTCCTCCATTTTCACATTGAATTCTTCATAATGGGTCTGCAAACCATCGACAAACAGCTGATCGCGGATACGGACAGCGCGGATCCGTTGCAGCATGGGATCGGCATCACTTGGCAGGCTGGTGAGTTTAATTTCGTCGCCGTCAACTTCCAGATATTCCGCAAAGGCTTCTTCGGAAAAATTGGCCGCAAAGCGGATTTCCGCTAAAGACTGAAGCTGTTCAAGCTCGGCGAAGTCATAATCTTCCAATTCTTCAACAAGTTCTTCCGCCGCCTCGTCAAAAACCGGCTGGTAAGGGTCTAGCCCCTTGTTGCGAATATTCTTGTGGAATTGATCAGAAACCTCATGGTCATATCGTTCCTCATACCAGAGCTCCCCGGATATATCCGAAACCTGGATGGAAATCGCTACTTCTTCACCATTGGACTCGTCAATTCGGCCAACAACATATAAATCACCGGTTGCCGTCGTATCCGGTGTCACCCTCACGGCACCAAAGGCTCCGGTTCGTTCCAACGCTTCTTTAAGCTTCACAGCAAAGCGATTTGCCTCGGCGCGTCGTAGCTCCGGCCAGATACCCTCGTCTTCATAATCATTTACGTCTTCAGGCAATCCCGGATCAAATACCGGCACAACAATATCCAGTTTAGGACCTTGATACTGAGCCGCCGCAACCTCCGCTGCTTGCTGAGAATTATCCGCGACAGTCGAGGAAAATCCAGGCCCGACATTTGTCGAGGTTTGCGGGGTCGCGCAACTCGCCAAGGCAAAAGAGCAGCATGCCAACCAGGTAATCGCTTTTTTCAGCATCCTAAGGATCCTCCTCTCTTTTCCATTCATCTTCCCCTACTTTAACGGCAAACCTTTATATTTTCGATACTCATTCCAAAGTTTTGCTTTCGTCTCCGGATCTGTTTCCTTTTCCGCGGCTTCACGGATTTTGGCTTCCAGCAAGCTATCGTTATTAGAGGCCGGTATATCATCGGGTGTTTTGCCATTTTGCAAGACAATTGTCGCCTGACCATTTTCATTGGGCGCTTCTGGTTCTGTTGTCGATTTTTGATCCTGCTGCAGGTCCCCCTGCAGAGCGCCTTCCAGCTTTTCCGCCTCACTCTGTTTTTGGCTACCGGAAATACCGGAGGACGCCGTTGCGCCGGCAGAGATGGTCTCCGCGGACGTTGATCCCGCGCCGGATCCTGTCCCAGTACCGGAAATAGAGCCAGAAGCACCGCTACTACCGCCGCCACCTTGCGCGCCACTGTCAGATGCCTCATCGGAAGAGTTCTCTTGCTCCGTCAGGCAGCTGTCAAATTTATTGAGCGAGTCATAAAACGCTCGCTCCATGGCACTCGCCTGCTCCTGCGCCGTTAACGTCGAATTATCTGTATAGTCAATGGCAATATCCGTGCAATCGCTTCGCTGCTCGGCAGAGGCCGGTGCGGCGAGCAAAACGGGTAGCAAAAGTCCCGAAATAACCGTGATTTTTGCGCGCGTCAGCAAATTAGTTGATCTCCAAATAACTCTAAAAAATTAATTACCTAAAAATAGTATCGTTCAATAAACTAAGGCAAAAACACTCATTTGCAAAATATTCAAACAATTTTCTATTTATCGATCTCTCTTGCCACCTTTGCGTAGGCCAATAAGATTACTTGCTAATTTGGCTTTTCAGAACCAAAATTCATCGAATTGATTGCCCGGTTTCAGGATCAACCGCCCGACAAAAGACTAAAAGGACATTTACGAATGGCTAATAATAAATCCGGCTCAAAAAAATTTCGCAGCCAACTGTGGTTTGATAACGCAGACGATATTGGCATGACCTCCATGTATCTGGAGCGGTACTTTAATTTTGGACTGACCCCGGAAGAATTACAATCTGGCCGACCAATTGTTGGCATCGCTCAATCGGGCTCCGAGCTGTCGCCGTGTAACTATATCCACACCCAGATTGTCGATCGTATTCGCGACGGTATTCGCGATGCCGGCGGTATTCCGCTGGTCTTTCCGACGCATCCAATTCAGGAAACCGGGCGACGCCCAACAGCTGCACTGGACCGCAACCTCGCCTATCTTGGATTGGTGGAAATCCTGCATGGCTACCCCTTTGACGGTGTTGTTCTGACCACTGGTTGCGATAAAACCACACCGGCAGCGATCATGGCCGCGGCCACCGTAGATATCCCTGCTATCGTGCTATCGGGCGGCCCCATGCTGGATGCCTATTGGCGTGACCGTCTTTCTGGATCTGGCACCACCCATTGGGAAGCCCGCAAACTGCATGCGACCGGTGAAATTGGTGATGAAGATTATATCGGCATGGCCCTGAGCCAGGTACCGAGTACCGGCCATTGCAATTCCATGGGGACCGCTTTGACCATGAACAGCCTGGCAGAAACACTTGGCCTTTCGCTTAAAGGCTGCGCCAGTATCCCAGCGCCGTATACAGAGCGCGCGGCCATGGCTTATCGGACCGGGAAAACGGCTGTGCAAATGGTGTTCGATGATCTGCAGCCATCGAAGATCCTGACACGCGCCGCCTTCGAAAATGCTATTGCGGTCAATACGCTTCTGGGAGGCTCGACAAATGCCCAGGTTCATATCAATGCCATTGCCCGGCATATCGGCCTGGATATTACCGTCGATGATTGGGAAACTTACGGATATGACTTGCCGTTGCTGGTCAATCTTCAGCCCGCGGGTGAATTTCTTGGCGAAGCCTTCCACCGCGCCGGCGGCGTCCCGGCGGTTTTGTGGGAGCTGCAACAACTGGGTAAACTAAACGCTGACGCCCTGACCTGCGACGGTGGTACTATCGGGGCGCGGTCGACAGAAACCCGTGATCGCCGCGTCATATTCTCTGCGGACGCCCCCATGAAGAAACAAGCCGGGTTTCTGTCCATGAGCGGTAATTTGTTTGACTCCGCTATTTTGAAGACATCCGTGATCGACGCAGATTTCAGCAAGCGATTTTTGGAACATCCCGACCATCCGGGGAAATTCGAAGGCCGCGCCATCGTATTTGAAGGATCGGCAGATTATCATTCCCGGATTAACGATCCTGATCTCAATATTGACGAAACCTGTATTCTTGTTATTCGGCAAACTGGACCCGTGGGGTGGCCGGGCTCTGCAGAAGTCGTCAATATGCAGCCGCCGGATCATTTGCTGAAACGTGGCATATCTTCACTTCCAACTATGGGAGATGGACGTCAAAGCGGCACATCCGGTAGCCCGTCCATACTCCATATCACACCGGAGTCTGCAGTTGGTGGACCGCTCGCGCTGCTGCAAAATAATGACATAATCTGTGTCGACATCCCAAACCGACATGTTGATTTGAAAGTTAGCGATGCCGAGATGGCGGAACGACGGGAAAACTGGCTGCCGGAAGATCTCGATACCCAGACCCCATGGCAGCAGATTTACCGCGACAATGTCGGGCCGCTCTCCACTGGCGCCTGTTTCGAAATGGCAGTTAAATTCGGAGATGTCGGCACAAAAGTGCCAAAACACAATCATTAACAACGAACGCCCGGCCATTCACCTGGTCCAGGTCCATTTCCTTGTTTTCATTCAAGTAAAATCAAGTTATCGTCGATTGTGAGGGGCCTCTCGTCACACGGATATTTGCGAATTATTTGTGGCCGCTTGCATTTTGATCTCTGATGTCTCTCGTCAACAAGGAATTCAATGCCTCGAGTAATACGCAGATATGTTCGCATTGTCGACGCCGTGAACCGTCGCATTGGCCGGATCATGATGTACGGAATTTTCGTCATGGTGGCGATCCTGCTCTGGTCCTCCTTCTCAAAAACTTTCACGCTCCCTTCCCTCTGGACGTTGGAAATAGCGCAATTCGCCATGGTGACTTATTACATCCTGGGGGGCCCCTATTCCATCCAGCTCGGATCCAATGTCAGGATGGATTTATTCTACGGTGAATGGTCCATTCGCCGAAAGGCCCAAGTCGATGCGATCACCATCTTCCTGCTGATCTTCTATTTGGGTGTCCTGCTCTATGGCGCCATCGACAGCACCACCTATTCCTTGCAATATTGGGAAAGAAGCTCAACCGCCTGGCGGCCCTATATGTGGCCCATAAAAATTATCATGTGCGTCGGATTTTTCCTGATGTTATTGCAAGCCATATCGGAATTCTTCAAGGATATTGCGACAATCAAGGGGCTTGAGCTTTAATGTCTTATGAGCTGATCGCCCTTTTAATGTTCTCGTCCATGATGCTGATGCTCATGACGGGACAACGCGTTTTTGGTGCCATTGGCGCGGTGGCTGCTTTGTCCGCCGTGCTTTTATGGGGTACGGGCGGCTCGGATATTCCGTTTTCTTCCGCCATGAAGCTCATGAAATGGTACCCGCTCCTGACGTTGCCGATGTTTATTTTCATGGGATATGTATTGTCGGAATCCAAAATTGCTGATGATCTGTACAAAATGTTCCATGTGTGGATGGGTCCGATCAATGGCGGATTGGCCATTGGTACAATTGGATTGATGGTTCTCGTCTCCGCCATGAACGGCTTATCTGTCGCGGGAATGGCCATTGGTGCCACCATTGCCCTACCGGAGCTGCTGCGTCGGGGGTATGACAAACGGATGGTTACAGGGGTCGTGCAGGCGGGGTCGTCGCTGGGCATATTGGTGCCGCCCTCCGTTGTGCTTGTTCTATATGCAATGATTGCGCGCCAACCCGTGGGTCAGTTGTGGCTCGCCGGCGTCATTCCCGGTTTGATGATGGCGGCCATGTTTATTCTCTACATTGCAATCCGTTGTCGCCTGCAACCGGAACTGGGTCCGGCACTGGACAAAAGTGAACGTCAGGTACCCTTGTCGGAGAAACTCCGGCTGCTTCGTGCAGGCCTCCTGCCCCTCGCTATTTTTGCCGTCATGATGGTCCCGTTCGTCAATGGCTGGACGAGTTTGGTTGAAAGTTCCGCCATCGGGGCGATGGCTGCTTTCGTTGCGGCCATCCTCAAAGGGCGTATGACAAAAGACGTTTTCGAAGTCTCGGTTCGACAAACGCTGGCGATCTCCTGCATGTTTATGTGGATTATTCTGGCAGCGCTCGGGTTTGGAGCGGTTTTCGATGGTCTGGGCGCCGTTCGCGCCATCGAGAACCTGTTTACTAATCAACTCGGACTCAACCCTTGGGTTATCTTGATTATCATGCAGCTGTCGTTTTTGGTGATGGGAACTTTCCTCGACGATACGGCCATGCTGGTTATTGTCGCACCGCTTTATGTGCCCCTTGTCCATGCCTTGGGATTTGATCTGATCTGGTATGGGATCCTCTATACGATCACCACGCAAATTGCCTATATGACCCCGCCGTTTGGATATAATCTGTTCCTGATGCGGGCAATGGCACCGCCAGAAATTTCATTACGGGATATCTATGGATCTATCGCACCCTTTGTCGGCGTCATGCTGCTCGCCTTAACCTTGGTAATGGTGTTTCCAGAAATAGCCTTGTGGCTTCCGCAATATGTGTACGCAAAATAACAAGAACTCCCAAAGGAGCGAAAATTAAGAAGATAACAATATCTAAAACTAACCGACCAAAGGAGATAAGTCATGACGACGAGACGTAAATTCCTGACCACTGCCGCAGTTGCCGCACCGATTGCCGCAGCATCGACTTTTGCGACACCGGCAATCGCACAATCGAAAATTCGCTGGCGGTTGCAAACATATGCAGGCCCGGCGCTCGGCGAACATGTGATCAAACCCGCAATCGACAGCTTTAACAAAATCGCCGGCGATGAAATGGAAATCGAACTGTTCTTCGCCGATCAGCTGGTCCCAACGGGAGAATTATTCCGCGCCATGCAAAAAGGCACGATCGACGCTGTCCAATCCGATGATGACAGTATGGCGTCGCCGACAGAAGTCACCGTATTTGGCGGATATTTCCCGTTTGCCAGCCGCTACTCACTCGATATCCCCGTGCTTTTCAACCAGTATGGTCTCAATGAAATCTGGGATTCCGAATATTCCAAACTGGGCGTCAAACATCTGTCAGCCGGGGCCTGGGATCCCTGTCATTTTGCCACCAAAGATCCAATTAATAGTCTTGCGGACCTGAAAGGTAAGCGGGTCTTCACTTTCCCGACTGCGGGACGGTTTTTGAGCCAATTCGGGGTTGTTCCCGTCACCCTGCCTTGGGAAGATATTGAAGTCGCTGTTCAAACTGGCGAACTCGACGGTATCGCCTGGTCCGGCATCACCGAGGATTACACAGTCGGTTGGGCTGATGTCACCAACTATTTCCTGACGAACAATATTTCCGGGGCCTGGGCCGGATCCTTCTTTGCCAACATGGATCGCTATAATGAACTGCCCAATCATTTGAAAGAGCTCTTGAAACTCACAATGGACAGCTCCCACTATTACCGTCAGTGGTGGTATTGGGGCGGCGAAGCTAACCTTCGTGTTAATGGCACAAAGATGAAACTTACAACCATTCCCGATGAAGAATGGGCACAGGTTGAGACTGCCGCCTGGAAATTCTGGGACGAAATCGCTCAAGAATCCGAGACCAAGGCGAAAGTCGTCGAAATCTTCAAGCAATATAATACAGAAATGCAAAAAGCCGGACGGCCGTACCGTTACAGCTAATCAAATCGGGATGCGCCTTATGCGCATCCCTTTTATCTCATTTACCCATGCAAATATTCTATTAACCTTTTGCGCACGTATCACAGCTTCGCTAATAGTCTCCATCAATATATTTGGTTTAAATAGTGAAGCCGGACAGATTAAATTGTGATCAGAGGTTTTGCCCCGACAGAACAACTTGCCAAGAACAGCGCCTCACAAGTGCTCAATATTTAGTGAATAATTGAGGAAAATTTAGCACAAATTTTTGATCACAAGTTTATTCGCATATGGATCACCTTCCCCGTATCGTTCTCTGGCCAGTTTTTTGACACTGGTTGTTCGGAATAATTCTATTAATTCAAATGCAGATGACAGTTTGCTGCGTAACGCGGAAGTATGGGTAAATTTCATCTGGGAAAGAAAATAAAATGGTATTGAAAAAAATAAGCCATATAGCAGGCGGGGCCATATTAACAGCTTCTCTGCTGGCGTTAACGGCAACAGCATCATATGCAACATCTGTTAAAATTACAGTGACGAACTTAGCCCAACCTGGCGGTTTCGCCATCACGCCACTCTACACGGCTTTTCACAATAACAGCTTTGACGCTTTTGATGTCGGAAATACGGCGTCAGCAGGATTAGAACTGCTTGCCGAGCTTGGTGACCCTTCCGTGATCGCCGGTATTAGGACGGCTGCCGATCCCAATTCCGTTGGTGGCGTTCTCACCGCCGGAACACCTCCACCAATTCAAGCTGGGGAAACCGTGTCACGTGTTTTCACATTAGACGGAAATGATCATGCGTTCTTTACGTTCCTAGCCATGATACTTCCTTCAAACGATAGTTTTATTGGCTCAGACGACGCCATTCGAATTTTTGATAATTCTGGGAACTTCCTGGGTGATCAAACAATCAACGTGACCGGTGCTGATATTTTTGACGCCGGAACAGAAGTAAATAATGCTGCTCTGGATGGTGGAGCGGCGCCCACAAATAACCCGATGGCAGGCGTTGCTGAGAATGGCTTCATTACGGCTGGCCAAAGCCTTAACGCCTTCGCCGGACAAGTTCTGTTCGGTCAGGAGCTGACACTGGAGCAAATTGATTTTTTCTCGGATCCAGGCAATTTTCAGGTCGCACGCATTGAGATTTCGGCTGTTCCATTGCCGGCTGCGCTTCCTCTCTTTGGCGCTGCTTTGTTGGGCATGGGTTTCTTGAGCCGGAGAAGAAAAAATCTAGCCAAGACGGCTTAGAGTTTCGTAAAGAATGGCGGCTCGTATTCGAGCCGCCATTTTATCAAGCCGCTTTTTCAGCACGGAGAACCATGCCGAATAAATCGCGAGGATCATCCGGATCCGCCAACATATCCAGATTGTCAAAAAAGGCGGTGCCTGATAGTTTTTCTCGGACATATCGGAGAGCGGAGAAATCTTCCGTCGCAAATCCAACTGAATCAAATAGCGTGGTTTGCAATTTGTTACGACGCCCCTCAATATTCCCTGTTATGACATTCCATAATTCGGTGACGGGATAATCTTCAGGCAGCTGTTGAATTTCTCCTTCGATGCGAGTTTGAGGCGGGTATTCCACAAAAATTTCTGAGCGTAGCAAAATATCTTTGTGTAGTTCCGTCTTGCCCGGACAATCGCCGCCTACTGCATTGATATGAATGCCACTGCCAACCATATTGTCAGTCAGAATTGTTGCACATTGTTTGTCTGCCGTGACTGTCGTAATGATCTGCGCGCCTAAAACAGCTTCTTCAGCGCTTGCGCAACGCGTTATCTGAAATCCCTTGCCCTCCAGATTTTTACAGCATTTATTTGTCGCCGCCGGATCAATATCAAACAGCCGAAGTTTCGTTATACCCAATATCGCCTTAAAGGCAGTTGCCTGAAATTCAGATTGGGCACCGTTGCCGATAATTGCCATGCATTCCGCTCCGGCTGGCGCCAAATATCTGGCAGCCAGCGCAGAGGTTGCTGCCGTCCGCAGAGCTGTCAGGATCGTCATTTCGGAAAGCAGTACAGGATACCCGTTGTCAACATTTGAAAGCACGCCAAATCCCGTTACCGTTTGTAATCCGTCACGTGTGTTTTTAGGATGGCCATTTACATATTTAAATCCGTAAACATCTCCATCACTTGTCGGCATCAATTCAATAACTCCTTCTTTGGAGTGAGAAGCCACGCGCGGAGCTTTATCAAATTTCTCCCAGCGTTTGAAATCCTCTTCGATAAAGATGGCCAACTCTTTCAAAAAAGTTTCTATTCCGATATCGAGAACAAGTTTCATCATGTTGTCCACGCTGACAAAAGGGACAATATTTATATCTTTTCGAACGGCTGTTATCATGATCAAAGGCTCCTGGTATGGCGATCAAGGACCTGGCGCCCAAATAGGCTGGCGACAAGGTCAACAATCAGATTTGCGGTTCGACCGCGTTCATCGAGAAATGGATTAAGTTCGGAGATATCCAAAGACGTAACAAGCTCACTTTCATGGAGTAACTCCATAATAAGATGAGCTTCCCGGAAATTTGCGCCGCCCGGTACTGTGGTTCCGACGGCTGGCGCGATTTCTGGATCCAGAAAATCAACATCGAGGCTAACATGCAACCGCCCACCAGCGGCACGAACGCGGCTAAGAAAAGCCTTGAGTGGTTGGGCAACCCCATATTCATCAATTGCCCGCATATCATGCACTTCGATTTTCGTTTTCTTTATCCGAGCGCTTTCTACAGGGTCAACAGAGCGAATACCCATCATGCAGATATTTTCCGGCTTGATAGGGCATATCGGGGATGGAAGAATTCCGTCAAAAGCCGGATCACCTATGATATAGGCAACCGGTGTCCCATGTAGATTACCGGTATCTGTGCTTTCCAGCGTTTGAAAATCAGTATGTGCATCCAGCCAAAGAACAAATTGCTCGCATCCATCTTCAGCTGCTTTTTGAGCAAGGCTCGGCAGAAAGCCAGCCGCAATTGAGTGATCGCCCCCCATAAAAATTGGTATCTGATCGTCCGCCAGATTATCGCGGCAAAATGCACCGAGCATGGCGATCAAGGCGGCATAATCAGCTAGATGATGAACAGAGGCATTTGGATGGATGATTTCTGAAGACGGTTTCGCGTTGTAATTCCCCATATCATCAACCTGATACCCCATATCACAAAGAATATCGGATATTCCGGCGGTACGAAGAGCGTCAGGGCCCATCAGACAGCCATTCTGACGACCGCCGGTGTCGGCGGGCGCACCGATAAGTGCAATTGATTTATGTATCGTCATCGCTAAGTCACCATTAATCCAGATATAAAAGACTATCAGAAGTACATAATGTTAATTGATATGATATAAATGGCGGTATCAATCCCATTTTTTGGCATTTTGATACTTGAATTATACAAAATGGATATATATAGTTATCAAAATGGACAAAATTGATCAAAAACTGGTCTCTGCGCTGAGGCAAAATGCAAGGGCATCCGTGTCAGATCTAGCATTGAATATCGGCGCTTCTCGCGCGACCATTCGAGCCCGGATGGAAAAACTGGAAAAAACAGGCGAGATTCTTGGATACACAATTTCACTTAAAGGGGATATGTCCGATCGTCCCGTGCGCGGAATTACGTTAATCGAGATTGAAGGCAAAGGGAATGAGAGGATCATCGCCAGGCTTCGGGGTTTTCCAGAAGTACAAGCCATCCATTCCACCAATGGACAATGGGACCTTATTGTGGAGCTGGGAACAGATACTCTGGCCGATCTTGATGTCGTCCTGCGACACATTCGATTAATTGACGGTGTTAACACCAGTGAGACAAATCTCTATCTGGCAACACACCGCAGCAATAAAGCGACGAGCTAAGTGTAATTCACTCCATTATATGAGTTAGTAAAGAAGGCCCGTGAGCATTGGAGCCATTCTTTTGGGCTTACTCGCTGCCAATTTCTTATGCCTTGTTAGGACGCAACGGCTAAAACCTGAGTGTATTTGGGGCGTATATAGTTTATTTTCCAGCAACTTTACAACGATTAAGTTTGGAAAAACTTTTTAAATAACCAGAACCCTTAAAAGTTTTGTCTGATTTTTGTAAAATCAAATAAGACTCTTATTAAGGGTGTTAAAAGAATCTGTATTTTACTTTTGATGGTAATAATTCGTTAACGATTATGCGGTTATATACCCTTATTGAGGGAAAAACAACTAAAGGACTTCACGATGAAAATGTTAATGAAAAAATTTATTGCCGATGACAAAGGCGCCACAGCGATCGAATATGGCCTTATTGCCGCACTGGTTGCCCTGGTAGGCGTCGTCGCCTTCACAGCGCTAGGTGACACCGTTTCCAAGGCATTTACTGATATTGCAGACGCTTTATGCTTCGCAACAACGAATAGTAATCTGACAAATGGTACCTGCGCGTAACCTCATAATTTAAATTAGCCGCCGTTTTCTAATCATTTTCAGCGGCCTAATAGCGGGTCGATCAACCTTCGTGTCGATCGGCCCGCACTCATATAAGGTAAATTTAATACTATATTTACGAGCTTACTTTAAATAAATAATTGTTAACAACTAAAACGAGATTTAAATTAGATTATTTTCATATAAAATGAAATGATACACCCGACTAAAGAGTATTAATCAGTAAGGAATAGCACGGATTCCTGCTTCCTTATTCAATTGTAAAATTTATTGCAGAATGGTGGGCGTAACAAGATTCGAACTTGTGGCCTCTGCGATGTCAAGGCAGGGGTTTTATATTCAGGCATTGATTTATAAGGCTTTTTCGCATCGTTCAACTCCCATGTTCTGCTTTTGTCCTGACGTTAGGGCATCATAAGGGCACCAAGGCTTAAAATGAAGAGCGGAATCCGGTATCCAGCCCGTTCCACACTACCGTTAAACACTAAATACTCACAATTTTGATTTTTATAGTAGTGATAGTCCTAGCTATTCTCCTGGGTTTGGCCGTGATTAAGATTGGTTTAGTATACCTACCCTTCCGGCCCGCTCTACACAAACTCCTTTTCCGGCCCAGTGTAACCCGGCGTCTTTGCAATCAACGTCTAGCTGGCCTGCCACACTTTCCGGACATCTATGCCTAACAAGTCAGCTTACAGAACGAGAACGGAAGAAACTGAGCGATCTGATTTAGCCACTTTTGTGCCAAAAGCAGACTCTTCACCTATACAAACAAGTCGCCCGCTTTTGGTGCAATAACCAGGCCATTGAATAACAAGTTTAAATATCGTGGCTTTGACTTTGACCGTCGATCTTATTGCGATAGGTAAAAAGTGGCGCCTGCGTGGATTCGAACCACCGACTGGCTGAGCCACAAGCTTCGCATAGACCGCGCTCTAAATTTCAATTGAAGTGAATACCGCCGTCGACGACGAGCACCTGACCCGCAACAGTTCCACTTTTACAAAATGCCACCACGTGCGAGGCAACATCATTCAAAGAGGTGATCTCCCCCAAAATTGCCTGGTTCTGCCAACTTTCAACAAAACTCATTGGAGCGCTGCTACTCATCTGTGTGTCTTCCATTAGTCCTGGCGCCACACAGTTTACTGCGACTTCCGGAGCGAGAGCTGCCGTTAAATACCTCGTTAAGGGCACTATTGCGCCCTTACTGGGTGCATATGAAGCGCTTGCGCCCCAAGTTCCGTAACCAATTGTCGATCCCAGATTGACGATGTGGCCCCATTTAGATTTGCGGAGATATGACGCGGCAGCTCGCGACGTGAGATAAGGACCGCGTACATTAACTACCATCATTTCATCCCATATTTCTGGCGTCAAAGCTGCGAGATCTCCATGGGGCAAAGTGCGTCCCCCGGCAGCCATTCCGGCATTATTAATCAGCAAGTCACATCCACCGTAATCTTCAGCAACGTTACGTAAAGCTTCATCAACTGAAACCGGATTGGTTTGATCAAATCTTATTAGTATGGCTTTTCGTCCCTGCTTCTCAACCGCAGCCTTGACTTCCTCAGCATGAGCCAAACCGTTACGATACCCAACGGCTATGTTGGCACCTTCCTTCGCTAAGGAAATGGCGATAACAGAACCGAGACCGCCTGATCCGTCCGTAACAAAAGCGCAAGCACCGGATAATTCCATCACATCACCCCCCCGTATTCATCGATGAGACAGGAAAGCAGGAAAAGCAATGCATGTCTTGGCTCGCACCTCTTGTCTGGAAAAATCAAAAAACGTTAAGATGTCCGCTTAGGGTCAAAAGCAGACATTTATGATAGACATCTTGCATGTCTGCTATCCGGACTAAAACGGACATTGAAAGATACCACTGACTAAGCCTGTTTTGTTGGCGTCAATGAGCTTCTAATCTAGAAGATAGGAGCGAAAATCTGGGTCGGAAAAGGTAGTATCGCATGTTTTTTTGTTCTCTGTCAGTACGCCTAGGACAGATTCAGGATTACTGATATTTTTCAAATATTGGGCCGTTGACTTGGGAGAAAGAATTGACCCAATTCAACGCAATACAGAAACCTCACAAAATTGCTGTTTTATTAGGTTCTTGCGTAACCTATTGAAACGATAGGCCCAAAATCATCAGTTGCGGTGATGAGAATATAGTTAATGCCCATTATAGAGATCCACAGCATGAAGATAGCAGAGGCAGGTCGATGGAACTCTTACGCTGCCTTGGTTTACGAAAGCCCGGTCCGCTGATTCTACCCATATCTTACATAATTGTTATTATACTATTTCACTATCGATAGCGTAACCGGCGCCACGAACCGTTCGGATTACGTCCGAAGCTCCATTTGCATTCAGAGCTTTGCGTAAACGCCTCATGTGCACATCTACAGTCCTCGACTCCACATAAATATCTCGTCCCCATGCCCTATCAAGCAGGTTTTCTCGGGAATAAACGCGTCCTGGTTTTTCCATTAAAACACGTAAAATTTTGAATTCAGTTGGACCAAGGTGAATAGACTGGCCGGCCCGACTAACTTTATGGCTTACTATATCCAGCACAATATCGTCTAACGTAAGATGGCCTTCTGAAGTCTTGGGTTTGGAACGCCGAAGAAGGGCTTTGACACGGGCAACTATTTCCCGCGGCGAATAGGGTTTTACTACATAATCATCCGCACCAGCATCGAAGCCCAGGATTCTATCACTTTCCTCCCCGCGCGCCGTAAGCATGATTATGGGGATATTTTTGGTTTCGGGGGATCCACGCAAGCCCCGGCAGATTTCTATGCCAGAACGTTCCGGTAACATCCAGTCCACAATAACCACGTCAGGAATGTGCTGCGCAACGGCCTCCAAGGCCTCATTCCCATTCTGAACAAGGATTGTCCGAAAACCCTCGTGGTTTAAATTGTAGCTAAGCATTTCGGCCTGGGGGGCCTCATCTTCGACTATTAGAACTAAGCCAGACATGGCCTCTCCGATCTTTTCTAACCGATACGCCCTGAGACATAATCACAAGTTCGCTGATCAATAGGGTTTGAGAAAACCTGCTCAGTTTCTCCGACTTCAACGAGATGCCCCATATGGAAATAGGCTGTTTTTTGGGAAATACGAGCTGCTTGTTGCATGGAGTGTGTCACCATTACAATAGTATACTCTTCTTTCAAATCTGTGATCAACTCTTCAATTCCAGCTGTAGCAATGGGATCCAGTGCAGAACAGGGTTCATCCATTAGGACGACTTCCGGTTCGACTGCGATGGCACGCGCAATACATAGACGTTGTTGCTGGCCACCAGACAAACTGGTACCAGGCGCTTTGAGGCGATCCTTGACCTCATCAAATAATCTGGCACGCTGTAAACTTTCAATGACGATTTCGTCTAGTTCATCGCGATTATTTGCGAGGCCGTGAATCCGCGGACCATAAGCTACATTGTCATAGATGGATTTTGGAAACGGGTTTGGTTTCTGGAACACCATACCGACACGTGCACGTAATAGCACCACATCGAGATTGGCATTGTAGACGTCCTGGTTATCAAGAAGAACTGATCCAGTAATCCGGCAATTTTCGATCACATCGTTCATTCGGTTTAAGCACCGCAAGAAAGTTGATTTGCCACATCCAGATGGACCAATAAGAGCAGTGACTTTATGCCTGGGAATATCCAGCTCTATGTTATGAAGCGCCTGATTGCTGCCGTAAAAGACATTCAAATCTCTGGTTTGCATTCGTATATCTGATTCAATTAAAAAATCAGCGAAAACTAAAGAGGACGGAGGGGTGCGTCTGCAATCAGGGTTTGCAAGGCTTATACTTGTCATTTTACGACTCCTTAAAATCGATTTTCGAATTTCCGGCGCAAGACCACGGCAATCATGTTCATAACAATGAGGAAACCGAGCAACACGAGAATTGTTGCGGCTGTTCTTTCCTCAAACGCACGCTCTGGACTATCTGACCATAAATATATCTGCACGGGCAGAGCCGTGGCAGGATCGAGAATAGTTTTTGGGATATCTACGATAAATGCCACCATACCAATCATAAGTAAGGGTGCTGTCTCACCAATCGCCCGGGCCATTCCGATAATAGTTCCGGTCAGCACACCCGGCATTGCCAGCGGCAAGACATGATGGAATACGGTTTGCACTTTGCTGGCGCCCAAAGCCAATGCGGCTTCGCGGATAGAGGGTGGTACGGCTTTTAGTGAGGCCCGTCCGGCTATGATGATTGTCGGAAAAGTCATTAAGGTCAAAACCATTCCACCGACCAGAGGTGCAGATCGAGGAAGGCCAAATATGTTCAGAAATATTGCCAGCCCGAGCAGCCCAAACACTATTGAAGGGACGGCAGCCAGATTGTTGATGTTCACTTCTATAAAACTAGTCAGCAAATTTTTCGGTGCGAATTCTTCGAGATAGATTGCCGCCATAACGCCCGTGGGAAAAGCCAATAACAGACAAACAACTAGGGAGAAAAATGATCCTACCATCGCAGCCGCTATACCGGCGCGTTCAGGTTCCCGTGAATCGCCGTTCGTGAAGAATTCAGTGTTAAACTGGGTTTCAATGGCATCTTTCTCATTGAATACATCCAAAAATGCCAGCTGCGCATCACTAAGCCTCCGCACTTCCGGCGGATCTTCCCTGGAAACAGACTTTTTAAAGAGCATATCGACGTCGTCAGATGCTGTTAACCAGACTTCGGTCGTTTGCCCTGCAAGGTTCACATTCTGCTCAGCGTATTCTTTTAATTCATAAGCCGCGCCAGAGCTGACAATGGCATAAAGTTCTTTTTTATTACGTCGGGTTTCAACATCAGGAAACATGTTCCGCAGTGCCTGTTTCACAATACTTTGATAATTTGGAGTGCTGATACTAGCTGGAAGATTCACAACCAGTTGAATTTTTGTCTGTTGGAAAGCCGACATTCCCTTTGACGCAATGGTGACAAGCAAAACACCTAATAGCACTGCGCCCAAAAGCAAGGAGCCAAACCCCGCAGCACGGAAAATTCTTTCCTTGTGATGCCGTACTTTCAACCCGGCAGCGATACGTTGCGACTTAAGGGAGTTATTCATATTGTTCTCGATATTTCTTAACGAAACGCAGAGCGATGGTGTTCATGATCAGGGTTAGCAAGAACAACAGCAAACCAAGTGCAAAAGCAGATAGGGTTTTGGCGCTGTCAAATTCCTGATCCCCGGTCAGCAATGTTACGATTTGCACCGTCACTGTCGTTACAGCAGCAAATGGATTGGCCGTCAGGTTTGCCGCCAATCCAGCAGCCATCACCACAATCATGGTTTCTCCAACGACTCTGGACGCCGCCAATAAAAGCCCGCCCATGATCCCCGGCAAGGCAGCAGGCAGCAGAACCTGTCGGACCATCTCTGAATGAGTAGCGCCAAGCGCCAATGCCCCCTCTTTCAAAGGCCGCGGCACCGCAACAAGAGCGTCGTCAGCCATAGAAGAGACGAAGGGTATGGTCATAACACCCATCACCAACGCGGCTGCAAGGGCACTTTCGGAAGAGACAGCAAAGCCTGCCCACTCGCCGCCGCCGCGCAAGATCGGGGCAACAACCAAGACGGCAAAAAAACCATATACCACTGTTGGTACGCCAGCGAGTATTTCCAACGTTGGCTTGATTACGGCGCGTGTACGATCACTGGCATATTCTGTAAGGTAAATAGCCGATAACAATCCGACAGGTGCCGAAATTGACAAGGCCAGAACACTGATCAAAAGTGTTCCCGCAATCAGAGGAACAGCACCGAATTCACCTGACGCACCAATCTGATCCACCCGTGTCGCTGTTTGAGGTGACCAGTGCAAACCAAACAAAAACTCGCTTATGGGAACCATCTGAAAGAAGCGAAAGGATTCAAACACCAAAGATAGTGTAATGCCGACTGTCGTCAGTACAGCAACCAATGATCCAACAAAAAGGGCTGCAACAATCAGTCGATCTGTATGGATGCGCGCAACAGAAGAAAATACACTTTTGGGTTTGGTATGTCTTCTGTTGCACACAATCGGGTTATTACATTGTGGAGTTTGCAAAGGATTTGACTTTCTCTTTCCAAGAAGCGCGTTCCTCATCGGACATCGGGATCAAGCCTTTATCAACCAGATATCCATCGAACCCCCAAGTATCTTCACTGGTAAATTCAGTAAGGAATTCAGCGATACCAGGAACAAGGCCTATATGGACTTGTTTGACATAAACATAGAGTGATCTTGAAACAGGGTAACTTCCATCAGCAATATTCTCAAAGGTTGGAGACGAGCCGCCAACTACACTGCCCTGCACCTTATCTGCATTCTGGTCAAGAAAACTAAATCCGAATATGCCAAGGGCATTGGGGTTTGCATCAAGCTTTTGAACAATGAGATTATCGTTCTCACCCGCTTCAATAAAAGCGCCATCTTCGCGAATGGTATGGCACAGTGTTTTATAGGCATTCTTGTCTGATTTCTTAAGGGCCTTTATCCATGGAAATACTTTGCATCCACCCTCCATAGCCAGCTCAACAAAAGCATCTCGTGTTCCAGATGTCGGAGGCGGGCCGAAAACTTCAATATTCGTCGCAGGTAAATCCGGGTTAATGTCAGACCAGGTTTTATAAGTATTCGGTACTGTCGCACCTTGGCCATCTGGAACATTTTTGGCGAGAGCTAAAAATATGTCCAGCAGTGATAGATTATAAACATTAGATTTACGGGAATTTGCCATAACGATACCGTCATAGCCAATCATGAACTCCCCAATATTTTGGATATTGTTTGCTGAACATCGCTTGATTTCAGATTTCTTAATGCGCCTGGATGCATTGGCAATATCTGGATACTGATCTCCGATTCCGGAGCAAAAGAGCTTCAATCCACCACCGGAACCTGTACTTTCAACAATGGGTGTATTGAAATTTGTAGATAAACCGAATTGCTCTGCAACAGATGCTGCAAATGGAAATACCGTGGAGGAACCAACGATCCGAATTTGGTCTCGTGCCAAGGCTGTTCCATGGAATGCCAATAATGCAAACGAACCAAACACTAGGATTTTTTTCAACATTATATGTTCACCTTTTCAATCATAAACTTAAAGCATGAGCAATTTCTCTGCTCTTCAAAAAACCTATCCGAGCAAGGCTTCTCTTTTGTGATTGTTATGTGAACTTTTTATGACAATAGGTGTCAGCCATTCGCCCTTAAACTCACGGCGAAGGTTGAGCTCTTTCCTGGGATACTGCTAATTTCCAGATCCCCGCGATGGCGATAAACAATATGTTTGACGATAGCTAGGCCGAGGCCCGTTCCTCCGGTCGCGCGTGAACGCCCTTTATCAATACGATAAAAACGCTCTGTCAGGCGGGGTATATGCTTGGATTCGATCCCTTCACCCTGATTAGTTACTGAGACTAGAACCTTCGAGATTTTCGCCGGCGGTGATTCCCTTGTGTGCGAGGCTGCGATTGTAACTACGGTGCCTTCCGTCCCATAATTAAGAGCATTATCAACAAGGTTGCGGAAGACTTGAATAAGTTCGTCCTTGTCACCAGTGACCGAAGGAAGAGATGAAGAAACCTCCAGCACAATGGTCATATCTTGTTCCTTTGCCCTGCCGGAAAGAAGATTTATAACCTCTTTCAGCAATTCTTGAATATTTACTGAATGATCCGGAACAATATGTTGATCGGCCTCCACTTGGGACAAAGTCAGCAGATCATTGATTAAACGGGTCATACGCCGGGCCTCGTTTTCCATTATACCAAGAAATCGATCTTGTGCCTTTCGGTCATCACGAGCAGGCCCCCGCAAGGTCTCAATGAACCCCAACAAAGATGATAGCGGCGACCGCATTTCGTGACTAACATTGGACACAAAATCAGCTCGCATTTTATCAGACCGTAAAGCAGACGTTATGTCGTGTAGAGCCAGCATGACCCATCCGGACCTCTCAGGATTGCGAGCTGACAAATCCATGATATGCATTTCGTAAGTTTTCGATACAGGTGATGGAATAAATGCAACACCGTTTTCCGTCGGTTGGCCTGCCAGAACGCGGTCAACAGCCTCAATAATTTCAGAAGATTTGAGAATAACTGAAAAGTTCTTCCCAATGACATTTTCTCCAACAAGATTAAAAGCAGCCTGGTTTCCATCGACAAAATTCCGTTTTTCATCAATCAGTATGACAGGATCAGCCAAACCATCGAGGATGTTCATCTCGAAGACAGCACGTCCAATTTTCTTTAGTGATCCAGTTTCAGGCATAAGGTATCCAAGCTACACAATTACATTATTCACGTCACACAATTACATTATTTAATTCCTTGTAGCTTATTCACAACTAAGAGATTTACTCGGTTATTGTGAAAAGGGTGTTCGATTAATGATATAATCGCGTTTCTAATGACCGTTTCGGGTCATGAACCGCCCTTTTCGGGCACTGAAAATGGAGTCCGCTATACCCATCAATAGCGCACATCGATTTTGATTTTTCAGGTTTCCCAAAAATAACTTCCGCTTACCGTGAAGATACAGACATAAACTCGTCGATCCAAAAGGGTCTGCTTTGTGCCATAAGCGGAAGTATCTCCTGCAACCAAGCCTGACTCGCATTTAATACAATTTTATACTAATGTAAGAAATGGGGTGATCAGGTTGGGAAATTTATGGAGAACGAAAATCCTGAAAGGCGGCTAGCGGATATTGACGTAGTTGGTTACTCCCGACCGATGGGTGGCGATGAAGTAGACACGCTCAGTGTTTTAAAAGCACATCAGAACACCTTTACCCCAATGGCGCAAGAACATGGCGGACGGCTGGTTAGTACAGCAGGAGATGGATTGCTGCCGGAATTTCCCAGTGTTGTCAAAGCGCTCAATGGCTCTATGGGTATTCAGGCCGTCATGGAGCAGCGCAATGCAGACATAGCTGATGAGCAGAAATGAAATATCACCCATAAAGCCGAAATTCGTTGGCGATTTTGCCAGTAATCGTGACAACAATCTAAATTTGATCCGAATTATTGCGGCTATTGGCGTTCTCATATCCCATGCTTGGGCCGTGTCCGATGGGCTTGTCCACGAGCAGCCCTTATCCAGCCTTCTAAAAGGTACCGATTTGGGAAAGGTGTCCGTTTATGTATTCTTTGCCATTTCCGGATTTCTGATTGCCCAAAGTTTTGTGCGATCAAGCAACCTTAAATCATTCTGGGTGGCCCGAATATTCCGGATATTTCCAGCTTTGCTGGTGGTCCTTCTGGTTACGGCATTTATACTTGCACCTATATTGACCGCGGCGCCAATGGACGAACTCTTGAAGGCAATTCCTGCTTATATTACAAGAAATTTCACGCTTTTCTACCTGCAGCATAAATTGCCCGGTGTGTTTATGGACAATCCGGTGCATCGCATCATTAATATTCCCCTTTGGACATTGAATTATGAACTAATTTGTTATTTTTCTGTATTCCTGTTAGGGCTGGCTGGCGTCCTCAAAAATCGTCTATCAATGATTATTGCCATAATCGCCTTTTTAGTAGCCTACAGTTTTGTGCTCTATTTTGAGCCGCATAAGCGCCTAGTCAATCTGGCCGAGTTGTCTCTGCCGTTTATGACCGGAGTTGTTTTCTATGTCTGGCGCGAGAAAATCAGGCTCAACCTGTCTATTGGTCTTGGCTTGGTTACCGTGGCAGTAATTTGCTACCCCACGCCCCTGTTTCGCGAAGCGTTTGTTATCGCTCTAGCCTACGTAATATTTTTACTCGCCTATTTGCCCGATGGGTTGATCCGGCAGTATAATAAACTCGGCGACTATTCTTATGGTATTTATATCTATGCCTTTCCAATTCAACAGATTGTCGCACAGCAGGGCGTAACGGAACCGTTCGTAAATATTATGATCTCACTGCCTCTGGCCCTAATTTGTGCAGTGTTTTCATGGTGCCTGATCGAGCGCCCATCGCTTTCTTTCTCAAAAAGGCGGAGATAGCTTACGTCAAGCTCGCATGATGGGCGTATAGTGATTTGCTGTTTGCACCCCTTAAACCACTTTGTCTCAAGTTCAAAAAAGGTCACTCCAATTGGAGAAAGAAGAGGTCCGCCTTGGGTCAGAAGCGGTCCTTCGTTAGTCAGTAAAAATGATCAAAACCTCATCATAACCAAAGTGTAAAAAAACATAATAATACACGGCCAAGCCTTGCTCTTAATGATCAGCTTTTTTCCATTTGACCGGGGTAACGTAAACAATGCTGTCATCAACACTGACCATCACATCGCTGTCCTGAATATTAACCTGCAGCTTCATCAAGCGACTGGCCATTTTTCCTAGTTCGCTGCTGTCTTTCTTTGAAAAATTTGTTACCTGAAGGTTATCAAATCGGGTGGTGCTGTTTTTCATTTTCTCCCACCACAGCTCAGCGGTACTGCCGCCGTAACAATAGACAATCACCTCGTTGGCCTTGCCACAGGATTGACGAACAATCTTCTCGCTCGGCAGTCCCAACGCAACGCACAACTCAAGCTCACCGCTCAGGCTTTTTTGCCAAATGTCAGGCTCGTCATCCGTTGAAATGCCTCTGGTAAATTCCAATTTCTCATGGGCATTCAGAGCAAAAGCAAGAATACGCACCATTAACCGTTCGTCCGTCTCCGAAGGATGTTTGGCAACGGTCAGATTATGGGTCTCGTAATAGTGACGGTCCATATCTGCAACGGAAAGTTCAACTTTATAAATTGTGGCTTTCTGCGCCATGATTTGTCCCTGAATATTAAAGATAGGGATGTTTAATGTGTCTGGTGACATTGTGAAAGCAGAAAGCAACTGGTAGGCGCGCGCTACACCATTACGGACATAACTTCGCCGATACTAAAAGGTTTCTTTTGTGCCAGCAGCGGCCGTTCTTCGCATCGTGCATTGCTCTGTAAATCAGATGCTATGCGTCCCATTGTCATATAAGAAGGGCTTAGCATTGACGCGGCTTGATTCCAAGGCCTAACCGCGTATTGTGCAGACAGTTTTTGGTGTAGCCTAAGTCGCAGGCGGTTCAGTTTCCAGCGCGCGTGACGCGGCCGCGCCTGCAGCCTTCTGCCGCTCCGACGGACTTGCATCTTCACTGACCCGAACCGTCACCTCGCGGTTGGCAAAGCGAATACCGGCCTCTTCGAACGCGGCTCGGATACGGTGCAGAAGCTCGCGGCGAATGGTGAACTGCTTGCCGGGTATCGCCGTGAATTTGACTCGCAAGATCATGGCAGAATCTTCCATCTGAATCACACCTTGAGACTTTGGCGGCGATAAAAGTCCGTCGCCCAATATCTCGTCCGCCATCAATTCTGCGCCAAGCTGTTTAATGATTTTCTTGACCTTCTGAGGATCGGTATCAAAAGTCAGCCGCAGGGGCAGTTTCATAATCACCCAGTCGCGCGAATAGTTGGTCAGCGCCGAAATATCACCGAACGGGATTGTATGAACCGCACCAAGATGATGGCGCAATTGAAGGCTGCGCACCGAAATACGCTCAACCGTGCCTTTGACCGAACCGAGGTCGATGTACTCACCGCGCCGGAACGCATCATCAATCAGGAAGAACACGCCGGAAACGATGTCTTTGACCAAAGTTTGCGCACCAAACCCAATAGCCAGGCCAAGGACGCCGGCACCGGCAACCAGAGGGGCGACATTAACCCCAAGACTTGAGAGTGCCGCAAACAAGCAGATCACTGCAATTGTTGCAACTGCCGTGGAGCGGAGAAGTGGCAGCAGTGTCGCAGTCCTGCTCGCCCCCAGCCCGCCTTCAGCCTCACCTCCTTCATCGCCGTTGGTTTCTGGCAGCTCGGCTGCAATCCGTGTATCAATGAGCGTACTAATGAAATCCCAAATTGCCCAGCCGATCAACGCTGTCAGCCCGACATTAATCGCCGCCTGTATCCATTGCTCTGCGGGTCCTCCTGCTTGCAGTGTTGCTGGGTCCAAACCCCAAATTGCAAAGACAGTTATCAAGCACGCCGCAAAGAGCACCGCGCGCGCTGTGCGGCTAATCGCAGATTCCATCTCGACGGACAGATCCTGGGCCCGCAGATAATGCAAGAGCACTCGATAAGCCGTCCAGAAGCCCAACAGAACCAACTGCATCTTAAGAATTAGCCCTGCAACGACATCGATATCGGAATTCAGCAAACTGCCGCCGGCGAATAGAATCCAGACGGCAAACATCCAAAATCCCATCAGAACAGCCCAATTACGCGTGATCATATTGACAAAACCCGTATCTTCACGCCTCGGCAACAGATCAGATGTCGCTCGATGGATGAAGTAGATACCGATCTGCGCCATTGCGATCCACAAGATGCTGACACTGAAACTGAACAGGTGTGGCGTCCCCTCCGGCGCACCGAAACGGGACATCAACGCTGATGTGTTTGCCTCAAACATCCAAAGACCTGCCGAGCCGAGTATCACCCAGTGCAAAAGTCGCGTCGCGTTATCGCTGATCGCGACCAAGCGATAGATTGGCCAGTTGCGGGGAAACATCGACTCAACAAATGACCACACGACGAGCACGACTGTCAAAACGGCGACGTAATATGAAACAAAAACTCTGAGGTCGACATTGTGGAAGAGTAAATAGAGCGCTGCCATGGCCGAAACGGCGAAAGCCACCACGCTCGACAGCTCGATAAGAAGGAACAGCCCGGCATCACCAATGGTTCCAAGCGTGGCATAAGGCCCTTTATCGATATTGCGCTCGGCAAGGGCCAGCTGACGCTTAGCGGCTTTGCGGCGCCAGAAGAAGCGCACGGCTAAACCTGCGACACCACTAATGACCAGTGCTAGCAGGGCTTTACTTAAACCCCCAGCCGCCGCCAATCGATTATTAACGGCGGAAAACGCCGCGCCGAACTCCGGCCATTTTGCCCAAAGCGACTGCGCATTAGAAGAAAGTGTTGCAATAATCGTGTCCGCGTTAGCAAGTAATCCAGCCTTAGCGACAGGTTCTGCGGCGCGGCGCGCGGCGAATTCATCAATGAGGATATCGCGCACCTGCTCATCGCTCAACCGACCCAGCATCGCTTGAAACTCAGTTTCAGACAAGTCTGCACTGATGACGCGAAGTTCTGTCGGTTCTGGCTGCGTCTGCGCGACAACCGAGGAATTCAACGTGAGCAACAAAAGAACACTAAGGGCCCATGTCACCATGTTGCGCCCAATCCAAACAAGTACCGTCATGTGTTACTCACCTTGCTGAAGAAAACCGTTTCGTTATCGATGCTAGCGCGTCTGGAAAAGAAGTAAAAGGAGCAAATTGCATTGTTAGCCTGAGTAATCATCGTGAGAATGATGGTATAATAAGGCGCTACGCTCTATTGTCTGCGCAATGCAGCACGCAATTGCTATTGGCCTATTTTGATCACAGGAGCCGTGTCACAGTTGTGACATTGGATGCACCGAGCACCGGTCGATTGGCCTGCTTTGCTACCATTAGTGCTATACGTAGTGATTGTCTGTTTTGGGTCAAACTGAGAAGTTTTTGGATCGCAAATTTCATTTCCGCTTCATCTCCCTATAACGGACATTGAAAACGGATTTTCCGATTTCTCAGAAATAACTTCCGCTATCCACGCAGTTACGGACTTACTCCCGCAGATATAAAAATAGTCTGAAAAATGCCAATAGCGGTTATCCATTAAGTTTGTAACGAAAGGATGAAGTAGAATTCACGCACTACATTACTTAGCGTACAGCGTCAGTCAGCTAAACCAACGGATGTTCTTACCGATCTTTGTTCTTTCCAATCGCCTTGCGGTGAAAGATGTAGACTGATGAGCCGACGATAATTCTAGTTCAGACTAATGTGTAGAAATCGGGAATTTCACTGAACAAGGCATAGCCGAAGATTGCAGCATGGGTCAACTTCGAATACTCCATGTTTCCGATCACGCTTGCTTCGCCCAGCCTGAGAGTTTTAACGCCGACCCACTGATCGACAGTCGCAATAACACCCATGGCCAAAAAACGGCACGCCCCCACTAGTATCCCAGCAGAGATGGACTGATACCAACACCTGGGCGCTTGTCTGGCGCATATATGGTGGAGAGGTGGCAAGCGTGACTTTTGCGAGCGGGTGATCAGGAATTAATATTTCACCACTCGTGAGGTCGCAAAAGATACGGCGGTATAGAAGGCGGTGACAGGTCTGCGAGATTGTGTAAACAAGTTGATAGCAGAAACCACCCTTGATGTAGGTATCAAGGTATCGCTCCGTAAGCAGTCTGCCCTGTTTAATGCAATCGACACAATGAAGGGCCCTGTTTCTCGAGAAGGTGCGACAAGGGTTGAACGGCTGATAAATAGGGTTACACCAGTCGCAGTGGTTTCGGGCGTGTTGTAGCCGCTGCTGGCGGCACTGTCCTGCTTGCTGGAACAACAGTGTTACTATTCCGACATCGATAATAGCTGGAACACTTGCCGCAGGCGCGGCGCGTTATAGTGGTTTGAAAGCCGTAAGTTCCGTAACCATGAAGAAAGTATTGTCCCAAATCTTGCGCACATCGGATTCAGCTTAGAGAGTGCCAATAAGGCAGCCTCAAAACCACCAATTTTGAGCTTCTGAAAATAATATTAGGGCACCGGATAGGGCACCAAAATTTAATGCTGTTGGTTTAAACATCGGCTAAGTCATTGAAAAGAATGGTGGGCGTAACAAGATTCGAACTTGTGACCTCTGCGATGTCAACACAGCGCTCTAACCAACTGAGCTATACGCCCTCACTGCCGCTAACAAGCGTGCGAGAATTCGCGACTTATAAAGTGCTCCCAAGGGCTTTGCAAGTTCAATCTGAATAGCGGAGGCGAAAAGAAAGCGGCGCCCTTATTCTATGAGGACGCAACTTCGGCAAGCGCCCGATTTACGGCTTCTACTAATGAATTGAGATGGAAGGGCTTTGACAAAATCTTATTTACGCCGTCAACTGTTTCCAACGCCTCGACAGCAACTGCTGAAAATCCAGTGATAAAAATGACCGGAAGATCTGGCGCTTTGTCCTTGGCGAGCCGTGCAAGTTCAATTCCATTAATTCCGGGCATAACCAAATCAGAAACCAGAATATCAATTTCCCCAGTATCAAGAACAGGGATCGCATCTTCACCATCGCGAAAGGCAAGAACCTCGTGCCCCGCATTTTCAAGACTCCGCGCGAGAAAGGGACGCAAGTTATCATCATCTTCTGCCAGTAGTATTCGCGCCATACTAAAAAAACCACGTAATTGTCATTCTGTTTTTTACCTTTTGTAGATTATACTATTAAAATAATCATGGCAAAGAAAGCGATAGACCAATATCTCTTTGATTATTATTAAGGTGACAGATCAGATGGGCGCGGCATCAAATCCAGTATCGATTAAGTGGCCGAAAGAATGGAGCCTTCCATTTATTTTCTCCTCACCCCATAGCGGACGCCATTATCCACAAGACTTTATAAACAATTCGCAACTGGAATTTTCAGCTTTACGGCAATCAGAAGATTTTCTGGTTGATGAACTTTTTTCGGCAGTGCCTTCTTTTGGCGCACCAATCCTCTGTGCGCAATTTCCGCGGGCTTATTGCGATGTCAATAGGGAAGCTTTTGAGCTTGATCCAAATATGTTCACAACACCACTTCCTAAATATGTATCCACGAATAGTTCTCGGTTAAGTTCAGGTATTGGTACAATTCCAAAGGTGGTCGGCGCAGGGCAGGAAATATATGCAAAGAAGCTGGAATTCGAAGAAATAAGGAACCGCATTGATGAATGCTACTTTCCGTATCATCATGCCCTTCGACAATTGATTAGTGATGGCCTTAAACGATTTGGCGTTATTTATCTAATAGATTGTCACTCCATGCCAGCGGTTCGCCCAGGAGCAAGATTTGGGAACAAAAGACCTGAAATCATCCTTGGCAATCGGTATGGAACGTCGTGTGAAAGCGCTTTTTTCTACCGATCTTTGGACCATTTTGAATCTTTTGGCTATCGGGTTGGCCATAACTCACCCTACGCCGGTGGCTTCATTACGACCCATTACGGAAAGCCCGACAAAAACGTCCACGCCCTTCAAATTGAAATCAGCCGGGAACTTTATATGGACCAGAAAACCCTGACGCCGAATGAAGGTTTCGAAAACCTTCGCAATAATTTATCCCGTTATGTCGGCGAATTAGGCATGTATGATAGTTCTTTATTGATTGCATAAGTCACATGTCTGAGCAACTTGATTTTGATATTCGCCCCTCAACGCCCAAAGATCTTCCGGCCATCACGGAGATCTACGGCAATAGTGTAGAAACCGGGTTAGGATCATTCGAATATACGGCACCCGATATCCTCGAAATGACTGTGCGTCGCAACAACGTGCTGGAACAGCAACTACCCTATATTGTCGCCGAACAACAGGGAACTCTGCTTGGTTTCGCTTATGCCAGTCCGTATCGGATACGACCTGCCTATAGATTTTCTGTTGAAAACTCTGTCTATGTTCGAACGGAAATGCACCGACAGGGAATTGGCAAGGCACTTCTTGAGCAAATTATCGAAGATTGTGAAAATCTAGGCAAAAAGCAAATGATTGCCGTTATAGGTGATTCAAAAAACCGCGGTTCCATCTCTCTGCATACCTCACTGGGCTTTCGGCTTGTTGGTATTTTGGAAGATATCGGCTACAAGCGCGATCAATGGGTCGACACTGTCATTCTGCAGAAAAACCTGACCTAAATTCCATATTTTGTAACTTGGCGCGATTATTGCTTCTAGTATTGCAGGAGAGAATTTATGCGTATAACAAGTCTACTTATTGGATCTGCCGCTTTTTGGCTTATTAACAGTTCTGCAGTTGCTGCGATTTTTCCGCAGAATAGCGCGGAGTATGAAGATACTTGCCGATCTGCCGTAGAAAAAGCAGAAGAAGAAAATCGGCTACCGAAGCGTCTCCTCACTGCTATTTCCCTAACTGAAACAGGACGCTGGCATGCGAAAAGACAGGAAATAATTGCCTGGCCCTGGACAGTTTATGCAGAAGGAAGAGGTCGATATCTTCCCAACAAAGCTGCTGCCGTAGAAGAAGTTATAGCTCTTAAAGCGAAAGGGATCAAAAACATCGATGTGGGTTGCATGCAGGTCAACCTGCACTTCCATCCGAAAGCCTTTGAAAATCTGGAAGCTGCCTTTGATCCGAACCGTAATACGAAATATGCAGCCGAATTGTTATCGTCGTTGCGCCAACGTGATCGTTCGTGGACGAAAGCAATTGCACATTACCATTCCAAAACGAAAAAATTCTATATCCCTTATCGCAAAAAGGTTATGAAAATCTGGCGAGAAGAACGCCGAAAAGATTCAGAGGCACGCCGCGCTCAAGCACGAAAAACATATCGTCTGTCACGCGAAAAACTAAAAGAACGAATGAAAGAGGCCAGCGCCCGTAGATTCACACAAACTATCAAGCGGAAAAAATTGATCGGTGACGAAGCTTCGTGATGCCGGCTAAGCGGCGCCCTCCCACTGACGTAGTGCTTCTTTGCGCTCCAGACCCCATCGATATCCATGTAACTTTCCGTCTGAGCCAATCACCCGATGACACGGAACGATTAGTGAAACCGGATTTGTTGCGCAGGCTCGTCCCACGGCGCGTGCGGATTTTGGTTGACCCATATCCTCAGCAATTTCCCGATACGTTTTAGTCGCGCCCGGGCCGATTTTTAAGAGCTCCTGCCAAACCCGACGCTGAAAGGCAGTGCCATACATATCCAATGGAATTTCAGGCAATGCTATAGACGATTTTTCTAAAAACGCGATGATATCCGTCGACCATTCGGACAGTTTTCCAACATCCGGTGCTATTTCAGCCTTCGGAAATTCTTCTCGAAGTTCCAACAGTAAATTATTGTCATTGTCTCCAAAATAAACTGCGCAAACACCAGACCGTGTTCCTGCGACTAGCATTCGCCCCAAAAAGCAATCGACAAAGGCATATGCAATTTCTGCTCCAGCTCCCCCTTTAGCATAGGACGCTGGTGTCATCCCGAGACGCTCCCTCGCCTTTTCATACAATCTACTTGATGATCCAAACCCGGCACCATAAGCCGCACCAGAGATGTCGTCACCTGAATGCAAGTTCTTCTTAAACGTCGACACCCGTAAATTGTCATAATAGTCAATCGGAGTAATACCCATAACTTTTTTGAAACTTCGCGAAAGATGATCTTCGCTATAGCCCGTTTCTTGAGCCAGAGAAGACAGTGAAATTTTCTCTTCCGGTTGATTATCAATAAAAGCTTCAATTAGCCGACATATCTGCCGCGTTAGAGAAAGCTTCGGATCCGCTATCTTGACCAAATCAGGCCGACATCGTTTACACGGTCTATATCCAGCAGATTCCGCTTCTTCTGCTTTCTCAAAAAATTTAATGTTTTCCGGTTTTGGGTTGCGAGATGGGCAAGAAGGACGACAATAAATACCCGTCGTCTTAACCGCATAAATGAAAAGCCCATCTTGTGCGGTATCACGGGCCAGAACGGCCTCTAGTTTTCTCTCATAATTCATTTTGTTTGCTCCGTATCAATCAGTGTTGATACGTAACTTAGTTCGTTGCTCAAAGTCGACCTATCCGGTTTCCGTGCCGATATTGATATTCGTCTTTACGTAGAAGTTTCTTCTAGTTTCGGATCTGTTTTTTCATCTTCTTCGGAGCGTTTACGCCGAATGATAATGTCACCATCTTCATTCATTTCGGGCATCTCATATTGAGGAATGGATTGAATAAATACGCCCAGTGCATCCATAAGCTTAGCGATACCTTCAACCGCCAATTCTTCAGGCGTGTTGTCATTTGATTGAGCAGATGCCGGAGCAGCCATAGACACAAAAACTGTCATCACCGAGACTAAAAGAACCTGTTTCATCACCTTCTCCTAAATTTTCCGCTAACAATGTGTCAAAGGACTGTATGTCCCTATTGATTTTGTCATTTTCAAGGCGAAACCTTCGTCCTAGTATAGCACACTATAACAAAAGGATTAGTCGAAACCCTGTCGGAAAGCATAAATTATCTTTGAACTAATTATCATTGTCGATTGGTCTGCCGCCTCAAAACCCGGGCCGAAGAAACCCACTTCGGACAGATGCTGGATCGCGTGGAGTGTCGGAACCCTTTGCCCCGAAGCAGAATATTTTCGCACCCGAGCAGATTGCATGTCCAGAATTTACGAGCTCCTTACAAAATACCCTGGCACGTCCTTGCTCGGCTTTGATTTCCCTTTTGGATACCCATTCAACAGTAGTTTAGGGGGTGGCCTAAGCGCCGCGCAAAATATTTCAAAGATCCTTTTTTCAGATCATAATGATGCCAACAATCGATTTGGCGCGGCTACAATTTTGAATCGAAGCATCTCTCCACATAAGGGGCCTTTTTGGGGCTGCCCACCTGCCTTGGAAAATCAATATTTATCGACAACAAAACCTCCGTTTCAGCACGAGCACTTTCAAGAATGGCGTATGGTAGAGCGATACCTTAAGTCAAAAAAGCACAGAATTATGAATGTATGGCAATTATTGGGTCAGGGATCTGTTGGCAGTCAAACATTAACGGGGCTCAAAGCACTTCATGACCTGTACATGCGACCCGAGCTAACGAATAATATTAAATTCTGGCCTTTCAATACCAAGTGGGATCAGGATCTAAGCGGAATCATTTTAACGGAAGTCTGGCCCAGCTTGAACGATCTTTCAGCGTATACACATCCTATCAAGGACGCCCGTCAGGTTATGGCTTGTCGAGACTGGATTCTTGAACATGAGGCGCGGAATACACTCAGCAACCTCTTTAAAGCTCCAGACCGGCTCTCCTTAAGTGATCAACAAAAATGCGAACAAGAAGAAGGGTGGATTTTAGGAGTCTAGCGACGGCGGCAAGACCTGATCAATCAGCAATTCTTTAGTTAAGGAAAATCCTGATTGAATCCATCGCTGCTCCATCTTTTTGAGAAGCAGACCCATTTCACGGCCGGGCGTGACGCCATAGGCAAATAGTTCTGATCCGGCAACAGGAAACTTAGGAAGTTGCCAGTTATTCGCTAGATCCGAAGAGGCTGCCAAATCGCGAATTCCCTCCTGCATTGCGCACAGAAGAAGTGTTTGGTCAATAAACCTTTGTTTCCCCAATCGATACAAATCAGATTTCCTTTGCTGCTCAGAAGAATGTTTTCGAATGTCAATGTCACACATACCCACCAATCGGGCTTCAAGTTTTCTCGAGAGCTTCAACTTTTTCGCAACTCTCCGCACCAGCTTTGTTTCTCCGCCTAACATACAAGCCAGGCGCTGAATATTATCGGTGTCAAAAGGCAGGGATAGCAATGAAGCCAAAAGTTCTATATTTGGAACGTCTTCCAAAACTGCTGTGAGAATTCGGTTTTCTGCCATCAGACTTACGGCTGGCAACGGATCAACGACTGCAAGTAACTGCAAAAGTTCTTTCTGTATACGCTCGCCGGATAAACATTCCAAATATTGAGCATTTTTCCGGCAAGCATCGATAGCTTCCTTGTCCGGATTTTGGTCACCAAAACGGGCAAAAAACCTAAAAAACCTTAATATGCGCAACCTATCTTCGGCAATACGGTCTTCAGGGTTACCAATAAAATGAACGCGCCCACCCGCTATATCTGATACACCACCCATTGGATCGTAAAGCACGCCTAAAGAATCCAGATATATGGCATTGATTGTAAAATCCCGTCGCGATGCGTCACTGTGCCAGTCTTTCGTAAAACGAACGTCCGCGTGACGGCCATGGCTTTGAACATCTATGCGCAGCGTCGTTATTTCAAATTGACGTTTGTTTATCACAGCCGTAACCGTTCCATGTGCTAATCCGGTTGAAATAACCCGTATAGATTTTTTCTCGAGTGCTTCAATTGTATCCGCCGGTATTAGATCCGTGCATATATCAATATCGTCGCTCGTTATGTCGAGCAATGCATCTCGTACACAGCCGCCAACGAATCGTGCTGTCCCCTGTGCCTCCGAAATTGCATCAAGCACTTGTTTTGTTTCCGGCCATCTAAACCAAGCCGGTGGGTTTGCCTGAAAATCTCTTTTTGGCGGCGTAACACCCATAGCTGATCAATTTTTGTCTTTAGCGGGAACTACTTGTGAATCGATTATTCTGCCATCCTCAAATTTCGGCGGAATATATTCTGTGCCGTCACGTGTTTCCCCGCTGACCGACCCTAGCACAATCAAGCTAATCGCCATCAGCATCAAGCCAATTACCGTCGAAACCGCGATAGATTTTCCGCGCCAGGTTTTATCCCCTCCTGCTCGCTTATTAAAATATAAATAAACTGCATACACTACAAAAGGCAGAATAAGCGGAATTACATGAAACAAAAGTCCTCTGATCATTCTAGTAATACTCTCTCTGAAAGGTCTTTAATCATCCCGGCGGTCGCACCCCAAATATAATAGTCATTGTAGGGTATGGCATACCAGAACCGCTCTATTCCATCGTGAAATCCGCTGTGTTTCTTCCGATTTCTTTCATCGAGTAAAAAGGACAACGGAACTTCGAAAATTTCGGACACCTCTCCGACTTCGGGTTGTAAACTGAAGGAAGGCTGCACCAAGCCAACAATTGGCGTCACCGAGTAACGTGTCACGGTTATATATGTATTCAACGAGCCGACAATTTCAACGAGGTTTGGATCAAGAGAAATTTCTTCTTCTGATTCACGCAACGCTGTTTCAACCGCGCTTAAATCTTCTTCCTCTGCCCGACCTCCCGGAAAACTAATCTGACCCGGATGCTTCGCAAGATGCGCAGCACGGCGCGTCAATAGCACCGTCAGACCTTCCTCCCGTAAAACAATCGGAACCAGAACCGCTGCTGGCGTATAAACTTCATCGCGTATGGGCGGACTTGCAGGATTCAGATCGTGGTCGCCCCGAAAAGTGCCATTCAGGTTTAACGCCGGCGCAATATTGTTTGGAACGGGCTCAAGGTTTTGGCGAAGTGTTTTTGTCAGCATCTAGTTATAATTTTCAAAAATTTCATCAACCGGCCCCAACTCAAAGAATTTGCTGCTACTCCAGAAACCAAATAGATTCTTACCATTTATCATTTTTTCTTCCGCTAAATTCACCAAATCGTAAAAAACCGCACGAGTAATCAATGCATCTAAGTTGGCCCGAATCCTAATATAGGGAGCAGGTTCTTTTGTTTCCGGGTCGATTTCAATTCGAAAAGGATGATCGTTATCCAGGATCACAAAATCGTCAACATTAGTTCGAAAACTTAATATTTGATCTGGACCGTCTCCTTCACGAAACATTTCGACGGCTACAAACGGAGCATCATCAACTGTAATACCTATCTTTTCTACAGGTGTGACAAGATAATATTTATCGTCTTCATCGAGCCTTATTACACCTGAGAACAACTTCACCAAAGGTTTTCGGCCAATTGGTGAGCCTAGATAGAACCAGGTACCGTCCCGCGCAATGCGCATATCAAGGTCTCCGCAAAAATCCGGGTTCCACAAATGCACTGGCGGATGCTTTTGCCCCTTTATTTGCTGAAGAATAGCGCTAAGTCCATCTTGCGTGCTTTGTTCTGTCATATTTTTGGCCTTAAACACATTTATTTTGATACTATATTTAGGATATTCGTCGCTGGCTATCAAATGCACACTTAATAATAACGGTTTACGATTGGATCGACATAGTAGCATGACAACCACATTTAAATCGGATCAACAAATACTGGAGAGAGTTAACGATCTTTCCGGAAAATTGAATACACTCAAAACAGGCATAGGCGAGTATATATTCGGGCAAGAAGAAGTTGTCGAACTCACCCTTGTTACTTTGCTAGCACGTGGACATGCATTGTTAATCGGCGTACCAGGCCTTGCAAAAACTCGTTTGGTGGAAACTTTAGGGGGTGTTTTAGGCTTGGAAGATCGACGTATCCAGTTCACGCCTGATTTAATGCCAGCAGATATACTTGGGTCAGAAATTTTAGAAACCTCGGAAAGTGGCGAACGATATTTCAAATTCCTGAAAGGTCCTATTTTTGGTCAACTTCTCATGGCAGATGAAATAAACCGGTCAAGCCCACGGACACAATCGGCCCTTTTACAGGCAATGCAAGAAGAAACCGTCACTATTGCGGGAGAAACCTACCCTCTACCATCCCCCTTCCATGTGCTTGCTACCCAAAACCCCATAGAACAAGAAGGAACCTATCCGCTTCCAGAGGCGCAGCTGGATCGGTTCCTAATGCAAATTGACATTGACTATCCTAACAAGGACACGGAACGACGGATTCTATTGGAAACTACCGGAAATGAAGAAGTTGTCCCCACTCAGATTATGTCACCACAGGATCTCAAAGATGCCCAGCATCTGGTTCGAGATATACCTGTCAGCGATAAAGTAATCGAAGCAATCTTAAAACTTGTGCGAAATGGCCGACCAGATACAACTGATAATGATCTTGTAGCCAAATACGTATCATGGGGGCCTGGCCCGCGGGCGAGCCAAGCGCTTGTCCTTGCTGCCCGTGCTCGTGCATTACTAGAGAACCGGCTAAGTCCCTCAATTGATGATATTGTTGTACTGGCGAAGCCCGTTTTACAACATAGAATGGCCTTATCATACGCGGCACGGGCTGAAAATGTCGGAATGGATGACGTTATTAGTTCTCTGACATCAACATTGGAATAAGGAATGCTGAGGCCTTCTCGTCTTTCCAATCGAAAACCAGATGAAAAAGCGGAAGCAGAGAAACTTGCTGAAACCCTTCCTGCCTTGATCCTTGCGGCGGAGCATTTGGCCAATGCCTATGACCTAGGTGTCCATGGACGCCGTCGTACGGGCACAGGAGAAGATTTCTGGCAGTTCAAGCAATATGGCCCAGATGACGCCGCGTCCAAAATTGACTGGCGTCAAAGTGCCAAGCGTGAGCATTTATTTATCAGGCAAAAAGAACAAGAAACATCCGAAAGCGTTTGGTTTTGGAGCGATAGCTCGGTCACGATGGATTACTCTTCAACACCAGAAACTGGCACGAAACAGTTCCGAGCAAAAGTCCTGACACTTGCCCTCGCATTGTTATTGACGAAAGGTGGAGAGAAATTTGGATTGCTTGGCCTTTCAGAAAAGGCCGTTACAGGGCCGACGGTTTTCAATACCTTTGCCGCCAACCTCGAAAGCGGTGAAGCAATACCCCTCAAGACGATGACCAAAAACATTAAGCTTCCGCAAAAAGCAACGATTGTTCTCATAAGCGATTTTCTCACGCCATTGGAAGACCTGAAAAACACTTTACAAGCCTTCATTGATTTGGGATGCAATGGAATTATTTTGCATATCGCAGACCCGGCTGAGGTTGATCTACCGTTTTCCGGCCGCACACGTTTTGAAGGCATGTATGACGAAGAAAGTCTAACCTTTGGGCGAGTAGAAATCCTAAAATCAGACTATCAAGACGTTTTCCGAGAGCATAAACGGAAGATTTTTGATCTCGCTAATAGTGTTTCTTGGGAATGTGTGTTTCACCGTACCGACGTTTCTCCTAGCGATGCCTTGGGCAAAATGTATGCAGCACTTTTAGTGAAAGGGGTGTGATGAATTGGCGTTTATGAGTTCCTTTTCATTCCTCTTTCCATGGGCGTTAACCGCCTTACTCGCCTTGCCCGTTATTTGGTGGCTATTACGTTTGGTTCCGCCTAAGCCAAAAACAGTCACTTTTCCCGCCATTCAATTTCTTTATCAATTAAAGAAAGAAGAACAGAGTTCGGCGACAACTCCCTGGTGGCTCCTTCTCCTTAGACTCCTAATTACCGCGTTAATAATTTTCGCGATAGCCAGCCCTTTCGTAAACTTGCCCGAGCATCAAGACAGAAATGGCCCGGCCGTTTTTATTATTGATGATGGGTGGAGCGCAGCAAATAACTGGACGGAAATTAAAACGACTTTTAACTCACTTGTAAATGATGTCACCCGAGAGCAACGCCAAATATATGTCGTGACGACATCACAGCCTGCCAAGGGCGTCAAGCCAACATTTAGGCCTTTGTCAGAAAAAGAAGCATTAGGAATTTCTTATTCCATTCAACCCAAATCCTGGCCTTCAGACCGAACTCAGCTCCTCAGTTTAATACCACAACTAAATTCTTTGGAAGACCCTGAATTTATTTGGCTATCCAGTGGTCTTATGCAAGAAGAAGATGAGGTGGGCCTCGCAGAATTTTTTACGGCACTTACGGAGATTGGTCCTCTTACAATATTCCAACAAGACGCTATTCAGCGACCGCCTATCGTTGGGACACCAAAAATCTCCGGCGAAACAATGGAAATTCCGCTTTTTACAACGAATGGTCCCCAGTTATTTAACGGCATTTTGACCGCGCAAACATTGGACGGGAAAATCCTCGCTTCCGAGCCAATAACAACAGATTTTCAGACTGGCAGTAGTTTTGTCACCCTAAACATACCCAACGATATTCGAAATGACATCAGCAGAATTGAGATTAAGGACGCTGATAATTCGGGCTCTGTTTTTCTTTTGGATCATAGGTGGCACCGCCGCCAAATTGGCCTTGTCAGTGCATCCCTCACCTCCATTGACCAACCGTTATTGACAGAAAACCATTATCTCACGCAAGCCCTCATTCCCTATTTCGATATTGATAAAATGCCTTTGGAGGAGTTGATTGAAAAAGACGTTTCAATGATTGCTCTTGGTGACACTGGCAATCTGCCCGACAATATTGAACGGTCAATAGAATCCTGGATTGATAAGGGAGGCGTTCTCATCCGCTTTGCCGGTCCAAAACTTGCGAACGCTGAAACAAGTTTAATTCCTGTTGAGTTGAGATCAGGCAATCGAAATCTAGAAGGTGCAATGTCTTGGGCGAAACCATCACAACTCGGAAAAATACCAGATCATAGCCCGTTTAGAACACTTGAAATACCAGATGATATCAAAGTCATGAAACAAGTGCTGGCCAATCCGTCCCCCGACCTACTTGATAAAACTTGGGCGCAACTTGAAGACGGAACACCCTTGGTGACGGCGCAAAAGCGCGGTAAAGGGTGGCTCGTTTTATTTCACATCACGGCAACGCCAGAGTGGTCAGATCTGGCAATCTCAGGACTATTTGTAGAAATGCTCCGAGAAATCGGAAATTTAGGCCAGTTCACTACTGAGGATATTGCCCAAAATAGAAATTTACCACCGTATAGACTTCTCAATGGATTTGGTGATCTGACCTTAGATATTGGTACTGCAGAACCCTTGGATACGGGCCTCCTCAAAAATTTACCGCTGGATGCTGATCATCCACCAGGATTCTATGGCAACGAAGATTATAAAATTGCCGTGAATGTCGGACATGAAAAAGCAATCTATCGGGCCATTGATCCCACCAGATTTAGTGCCGAAGTTAAACCATTTGATAGCGATGAAGTTATTGATTTATCAACCCCGTTGCTACTCCTTGCTATTTTCCTAGCCCTCATCGACCAGCTGATTTCTCTGTATTTACAGGGTAAGTTCTCCGGACGACGCCCAATTGCAACTTCTGTTTTAATTCTATTTGCCCTTAGTGCAGGTATTTTCGGACATCCACCAAAAAGTATTGCTCAAGAAACCGATATGACGACAGAAGAGAAAGTTCTGGCGGCGACCTTAGATACGCGGCTTGGGTACATTCTCACTAACAACGCTAAAATCGACGCAATGAGTAAAGCCGGGTTGACTGGTCTTGCTGCTGAGCTACGCCGGCGCACCTCTGTCGAAGCCAAAGCGCCTTTACCCCTCGATATCGAGCAAGATGATTTGGTTTTCTATCCAGTCATTTATTGGCCGATGACCAGTGACTTTCCGTTGCTTTCCAGCTCCGCTCTTTCCAAGCTGAATGATTATATAAGCGGCGGCGGAACCGTCCTGTTTGATACACGGAATCAAAATTCAGTAGGAGGTTTTGGTGCTGATTTATTTAACAGCCCAGAAAATATTAGATTACGTCAAATTCTGTCGAAACTAGATATACCGCGCCTGCAACCAGTGCCAATAGACCACGTTTTGACACGATCATTCTATTTGATGCAAAACTTCCCCGGAAGATATCTCAATGGGGAGTTATGGGTTGAAGATACAGCGGAAAAACAAGGTAACGATGGTGTTGCATCCGTGCTTATCGGAAGCAACGATTGGGCGGCCGCATGGGCTGTTAATGATGAAGGAAAACCTTTAGCTGCAATTGCATCCGGTGACGAACGACAACGCGAAATGGCCTTCCGGTTCGGTATAAATTTAGTAATGTATACGCTCACTGGCAATTATAAGGCGGACCAAGTGCATGTACCGGCCATCCTGGAAAGGCTTGGTCAGTAATGCCGGAAAACCTAGCTTACAGTTTGGATTTCAGTCCTCATATTTCTTTGGAATGGTTAATCGGTTTAGCTATTTTGTCAGCTGCTATTTTAACGCTCGGAATTTTACGCAACGCACGCGGATCTATTTGGCGGGGCGGTCTCCTCGCGCTTCTCCTATTTATGCTCGCAAACCCAGTTTTACTGGCGGAGAAAAGAAATTATCTCGATGATGTTGCTCTTATAGTAATCGACGAAAGCGATAGCCAGCGCATAGGCAAACGGCAAGAAGTAACATCGGATACTTATGAAAATTTAGTAGGACAACTTGAAGCCTTTGACAATCTTCAAGTCGAAACGCTTGTTTTTAAAAACGAAATATCTTCGGCAACAGGAGATGAGGATGGATCGCTTCTATTCTCTTCACGGCAAGATGCCTTAATAAATATTGCGCCAGATCGTATTGCCGCGACTATAATGATCACTGACGGGCAAATTCACGATATCCCAAACCTTGAAAATCTTTCTAAGTCGGAAGGGCCGATTCACTTTCTGCTTTCTGGCAACAAAAATGAAAAAGACCGTGTCTTGCAACTTGTCAAGGCCCCGGCTTTTGGCATCGTCAATCAACCTATCTCCCTTGTCGTAAAAGCGGAAGATTTTGGTGTTAGAGATCCAATCGCCACTGCGAAGCTTTCGATCATGCTGGACGGGCAGTTAATACAAAACCGGCCAATTCAAGTCGGTGAAGACGTCGAAATAGAATTGTCGTTGCCACACGGAGGGGCAAATTTTGTAGAGATAACGGTTGACCCATTGGATGGTGAGCTTACCGAAAAAAACAATACGGCATACGTCACCATTAATGGTGTAAGGGATAGGCTCCAAGTCTTGCTGGTTTCCGGTGAACCACATATGGGAGAGCGTGGTTGGCGTAATATTTTAAAGTCTGACCCCTCCGTCGATCTTGTCCACTTTACGATACTGCGGCCGCCGGAAAAGCAAGACGGTACACCAATAACAGAATTATCTCTCATTCCTTTTCCAATTAGAGACCTGTTCGAGAAAAAGCTAAACGATTTTGATTTGATAATCTTTGATCGATATAGACGTCGAGGCGTACTTCCTTCTACTTATCTTCGAAATATTTCTCGATATGTAGAGGAAGGTGGTGCGTTGCTAGAGGCCGCCGGCCCCGCGTTTGCAACAGCATTAAGTTTGTACAGAACCCCGCTATCTGATGTATTACCCGGAAGGCCAACTGGTTATGTTTTCAATGAAGGTTATGTACCGGCGATTAGCGATATTGGAAAGAGGCATCCTGTTACAGGCCAATTGAAACCCGATGACATAAATAGCCCCGAATGGGGGCGATGGTTCCGTATGATTGAAGCTGAAGCGCTTGCTGGCCAAACGCTCATGACCGGCCCTGATGATCAACCCCTATTGATACTCGAAAAACGATTGAATGGCAGGGTAGCACAGCTTCTTTCCGATCACGCTTGGTTGTGGGGTCGTGGTTTTGAGGGTGGTGGTCCACAATCCGAATTACTACGACGTGTTTCCCATTGGCTTATGAAAGAACCGGAACTTGAAGAGGAGCAATTGTCTGCGATTGTGGAAGGCGACAATCTGGTTCTGTACCGCCAATCTCTGGAAGAGGCGCCCGCCACCGTCACGGTGACCGATCCCGATGGAAATAGTTCCTTCGTCGCACTTTCACCAAGCGGCTCGGGACGGCAAACAGGCACCACGCCCATAACGACCAGCGGCCTATATACATTGCAGCACAATGACCAAAAATCCCTCGTCGCGGTAGGTGTTCTCAACCCTAAAGAACTTCATGACTTACGAGCGACAACCGACAAGGTTTTACCTGTCGCGAAAACTACAGGAGGCGGTGTCCGTTGGTTGAATGAACAAGGATTGCCCGATTTTCGAAGAACGAAACCTAACAATAGCCAGGCTTCAACATATTGGATGGGCCTTAGGGCAAATGAGAAATTCGAAGTGACAGGGTACAAACGACAAGCATTGTTGCCACCACTTCTTGGACTAATTTTAGCGATGGCATTTTTATGCCTCGGGTGGTGGCGCGAAGGACGTTAGTTTAGTTATTTCGGTTGCTGTTTCTTGCAACCTAGAAATCCGCCCTGCTGGTTGCGGACCAATGCCGCCGCCGCTAACTGTTCCCAAAACTCCGGACAAACTTCCACTTGTTAATTCTTTGACCAAAAACCGCCGATCTTCCACTGGACCCGGCAACGAGAGATTATTTTCTGCTGCACTAGTGAACCCAAATTGCTCATAATATTCTGGATCCCCAACTAGAATAACAATTTGATAGTCGAGATCTTTTGCAACTTGAAGGCTTTTCCGAATTAGGGATACCCCTAGCCCTTCTCCTTGGCGTTCCGGCTCAACGGCTATCGGTCCAAGTAGCAAGGCTTCAGTATGTTTTCCAATAATTATAGGCCAATAGCGAATAGTCGCTAAAAGTTTGTCACTTTCTTTGACGATAAAACTCAGCTCCCGTATTGGCTCAAGCTTCTCTCGAATTTTGTAGGCAGTTTTTTTAAACCGCTCCGAACCGAAGCATTTTTCCAATAAGGGCTCTATAAGTGCGGCGTCTTCTGGCCGTTCGTGAATTATCTGTGGCATGACGATTTTCCAATTTCCAAACTGTCTGGGAAGTAGGCCTCTTGGAGCGCCTGAACCGTCACGAAAATTTCGTTTAAGGAAGAATAGGCAATATCAAGCGGCGGCGCTGTAACTTGCGTCGGCTCGTCGTCGTCGTATGATCCATTCATATGCCATCCTGCCGATTTATCATAAGCCTGCGGACAAATAAAGAAATAATTAGCCGCTTGCCTCTGTGGAGGTGGCGCGATAGATTTCAAAGAAATAGCTGCCGCGCATAATAAAAAATAGTTGGAGAGACAGTATGTTCTATAAGCCATCCGAGCCACATGGATTGAAGCACGGGCCATTGAAAGCTATCATTTCGCCTCGACCCATCGGATGGATCAGCAGCTTGGACGAAGCTGGTGGGTTAAACTTGGCTCCTTTTAGTTTTTTCAACGCAATGGCAGAAAACCCACCTATGGTTGCGATGGGAATAAATGGTACTCATTCAGAAGGCGGTGCAAAAGATACTCTGCACAATATTGAAAAAACTAAAGAGTTTGTCTGCAATATGGTGACATACGATATACGGGACAGCATGAACACAACATCGGCCATGGCGCCGCGGGCTGTTGATGAATTTGAACTGGCCGGACTAACGCCCACACCATCAGAGCTTGTTAAACCGCCTCGCGTAAAAGAGTGCGCTGCCCATTTAGAGTGTGTTTATTGGCAAACGATCGAATTGCCGTCCAGCGACCCCAATCACAAAAACAATATGCTGTTGGGCCAAGTCGTTGGCATCCATATTAGCGATGATGTCATAACGGACGGTATGGTGGATATGACGAAATACCAACCATTGGCGCGACTAGGATATATGGATTATTGCTATGTCGAGAATACTTTTGCACTAAATCGTCCCGGATAAACTCCAACAAAGTATTTTTCAGGAATTACACTCCCTGCCAGGTGCTTCTAATTTCGCGGGCAAGTTTTTCGGCTATTGCTCTGGAAAAATCCTCAAATGTCGCCGCAATCTCAATAAAGGCCCCTATTCCACCTATCACATGGTCCTGATAGTATATCTCCAGATCCTTGGCACTGTCCAAAATAGGCAATCCATTGATAATTACACCCTTATTCACGATCCTATTCCGCGTAGCATCAGGTGATGGGCCTATCGAAACTTTACCATCGCCGGATATATCAATCACCTGACGCTGAGATATATTTCCATCTCTGGAGAAAAGCGCATATGCATGATCCAGAGCTTCGGCAATGGCCGTTCCGCCATAAGGAAACGCTCTTGAAATCAATCCAAGGTCATCTGCTAACGCCGCGGCTTCTTCCGGGCCTGAAATAACCCGCCAAGACATTACAGTTTTCTGCTGTCCCAGGCCCGCCCATTGAGTAACGGCAACGCTTATGCGTCCCATTGGCCCAGATTGTATTGCGTCAATGACCAGTTCATCGCGAAAAGCCGCCGCAACGCCTTGCATCTGCAGTCCATATTCATCCCAACTCACGCTGGAAGAGACATCTATTGCCAAAACAAGCTGAACATCTACTTCCGCCGCCTCAACGAAACGATCGATGCTCTGCGCAAAAATCAACGCTATCGCAACAGCAAGCCACTTCATATGAGATCCAGAGGGTTAAGGGTTGAGGGCATTGTAGTAAGCATTAGTGTATCAATTATAACGGCCAAATTGTGACACAAAATTAGTCTAACTTTTCCTGTCATATAATCAAATATATGGCATTATTCTCTTGAAGCCTAACGTTCTGAAGGAAGAGACAGAAAGGTCTGCTATGAAAAAAGCTATTATTGCCTTGGTATCGCTTGTGGTCATTATCGGAGCCGCAGCCGTTGCATTACCTTTTATCGTCCCGATCGACCGTGTTAAACAAGAATTGGTCACCGCAGCAAATGATGCCACTGGCCGGGAACTGGCTATCGATGGCGATTTCAGCCTGTCCATTTTTCCTACACTCGGTGTCAAAGCGTCTGACGTCTCTTTTAGTAATGCGAACGGCGCATCGGCCGCTAAGATGGCGACTATTGACAGCCTCGTGCTCGAGCTCGATCTATTACCGTTGTTAAGTGGCAAAATACAGGTGGATGAATTTGTATTAACGAAACCGGTAATCAACCTAGAGATAGACAAGAACGGCCAGGCCAATTGGGTCTTTGACGCAAAGCAATCAAAAGAAAATTCAACTACCGAAGCAGTAGAGACTGACTCAAGTTCAGGATCAATGAATCTTGGTATATCCGATTTAAACCTTGGTGACGTCCGTGTTGTTGATGGCTTCGTCAGTTACATAGATCTGAAATCTGATACTAAAATTGAACTAAGTGACTTAAATTTAGACATATTACTCGCCGGATTGGACGAGCCTTTTGAGGCGAAGGGAAGTGCTGTCTGGAA
Organism: Sneathiella sp.; assembly: GCF_036960985.1. Classification (NCBI taxonomy): domain Bacteria; kingdom Pseudomonadati; phylum Pseudomonadota; class Alphaproteobacteria; order Sneathiellales; family Sneathiellaceae; genus Sneathiella; species Sneathiella sp. The sequence continues at coordinate 109,518 of NZ_JBALWD010000001.1, forward strand.
TCAAGAAAAAACAGATATCGATGTTAAAGTTGGTGCCCTCAGGGCAATTCTCGAGAATCGCGATACAACGACAAATTTCAACATGTCGTCCACAAATTTCACCCTGAAGTATGACGGCGCTGTGACGACACTAGATCCACTTGTATTGGGTGGGGATGTTGTTTTGGATATACCATCCGTTCGCCAACTAGCAGCCTGGGTGAGCCAACCTATTGAAGCAGGAGGAGATGGATTTGGGCCTCTGAGCATCAGTGGAAAAGTGGGAGTGAATACTTCTAAATACAGCTTCACAAACGCAAAAATAATTTTTGACAAGATAAATGGTGCGGGGGATTTTACCGTTGATCTCGGCGGTGAAGTTCCTGATATAATTGGAAAATTAGCGCTTGAGACATTAGACCTCAATCCCTATTTGGCAGCCGAAAATCAGGAAACAACAACAACCTCACAAAAATCACAATCTGTGTCCACCACAGGCGAAAAATGGGATTCTACGCCGACCGACCTTAGGGGCCTCAACAACCTGAACGCCAAGTTCGATTTATCTGTTCAAGAAATCCTCATTAAAAAAATTAAAATCGGCGCCAGTGCTTTGGCAACCACGCTTAAGAACGGTATTTTGGATATCGGTCTAAATGAACTGAATTTGTATGACGGAAGCGGCAGAGGATCGATCCGAGTTGATGCAACAAACCCAACTCTAAAAATTTCGAACTCATTTACTATTGAAAGTGTGCAGCTTCAGCCACTTCTAACCGACGCGGCTGATTTCAAGAAACTTTCCGGCAAAGGCCTTGTTCAAATTGACACGACAACCGTGGGTAAATCTCAAGCTGATATGGTGAGCGCATTGAACGGTGCTGGTCAAATTTTGTTTGAGGACGGATCTATTTCCGGCATAAACTTGGCGGCGATGGCTCGCAACGTTGCAACCGCGTTCACAGATAACCAAGGATCCCAGAAAACGGATTTCGCGGAATTATCAGGCACGTTTGATATAAAAAACGGAATCTTGACCAATAATGATCTAACAATGCTCAATCCTTTCGTTCGGCTTTCTGGCGCTGGCACTGTTGAACTGCCACCGAAAACATTAAACTACCGCATTGAACCAAAATTAGTGGCGACGGCGGAAGGTCAGGGTGGCGCGGAGAAATCAGGCCTCGCGATCCCGATTAATGTTTCAGGATCTTGGGACAATCTTAAGTTCGCCCCAGATCTCGCCGGCGTTCTCAAGAACGTAACGAGCCCTGAAGGCGTCAAAGACCTAATAGACGGCGCGAAAGGATCCGGAGACGGACTAAAGGACGCTCTCAAAGGCGCGAAAGGCGGTGACGAAGAAGCCGTCAAAGGGCTATTGGATGCAGCAGGAAGCTTATTTGGTAAAAAGAAATAGTATTAACGCGAACCAAGATTAAGGGTAGCATCAGCTACCCTTTTTTTTTGCGCAGTAACAGGAGATTTTGATGACAGTTCATTCGAAAAACGACATCCGAGCCAATCTTTTTGATGATATATATGCGTCGTCAACTCTCCCACGCTCGATGCCCAAATATCGCATGCCGGACGAAGAAAATGATCCTCAACAGGTTTTTCAAGTCATTCACGATGAACTCCTTCTTGATGGAAATTCCCGACAAAATCTCGCTACTTTTTGCCAAACTTGGGTTGAACCGCAAGTCCATGACTTGATGAACGAGTGCCTTGGTAAAAACATGATCGACAAGGACGAGTATCCGCAATCAGCCGAGCTTGAAGCACGCTGTGTTCATATGCTCGCAGATTTATGGAATTCACCGGTTTCCGCGGATACTGTTGGTTGCTCAACCACAGGATCAAGTGAAGCTGCCATGCTTGGTGGCATGGCTATGAAATGGAGTTGGCGCGCCAAACGCGAAGCGCAAGGAAAGCCAACAGATCGTCCCAATCTTATCACCGGACCGGTACAAGTATGCTGGCACAAATTCGCACGATATTGGGATATAGAACTCCGGGAAATACCGATGGAAGAAGACCGACTGCTAATGACAGCTGCAGAAGTTCTTAAAAGATGCGACGAAAATACCATCGGAGTTGTCCCGACGTTAGGGGTAACCTTTACCTGCCAATATGAGCCTGTAGCTAAAGTTGCCGCCGCTCTCGACGACCTGCAGGCACGCACTGGCTTAGACATCCCTATTCACGTGGATGCTGCAAGCGGTGGCTTCCTTGCTCCATTTTGCGACCCTGACCTTGTATGGGATTTCAGGCTGCCACGCGTAAAGTCAATTAACGCCTCTGGCCATAAATTCGGTCTCGCTCCTTTGGGTGTCGGTTGGGTAATTTGGCGAGAATCCCAAGATCTCCCTAAAGACCTTATCTTTGATGTTAATTATTTAGGCGGTAATATGCCAACCTTCGCTTTGAATTTTTCGCGTCCCGGAGGTGAAGTTGCCTGTCAGTATTATAATTTTCTAAGACTCGGAAAAGAAGGATATCGTAAAATTCACTACGCTTGTTACGATGTCGCTGCGCATCTTGCGACGAAAATCAGTGATCTAGGCCCTTTCGAGATTATTTATAATGGTACAGGCGGAATTCCCGGCCTCTGCTGGCAATTAAAAAGCGATTGCGACGTCAATTGGAACCTTTTTGATTTCGCAGACCAACTTCGAACGAGAGGTTGGCAGGTACCGGCTTATGCCCTGCCTTCAAACATGGAGGAATTAGCCATTCAAAGAATATTGGTGCGACATGGTGTGAGCCGAGACCTCGCTGATCTCCTTTTGGAAGACATGAAAGCAGCACTGGAAAAACTTTCAAAACACCCAGTGTCTGTGTCATTGACCGCAAAGGAAGCGACCGGACATCATCACTGAGCTTATTTGATGGATGATCAACGATATAAGCCGAAAATAAAAACGGGAGGCCCCGGCCCCTTTACGACGTGGGTTGTTCAAAAGCATCCCATGTCAGGTTTTTTGCACCAAACCTCACGTCGGCGACGTAAAACGATTATGCCACCGGTGTTTCACACCCAACGTCATGCACCCCATGAGTTGATAAAAATGATCAACCACCATTGGTTTCAAATTTGGGCTACCTCGCATCTAAGCTGGTGGATAGCTGTTCTTTTCATGGTTGGTGCCGCTCATTTTGCACTTGCCAGCGCCCTATCCCTTTGGCCAGATCTGGCGGACACCAACCTTGGTCTCAATAGGTGGATCGGGGATATTTATTTTTTGGGCTCACTTTTTTTCACAAGCGCAGCCTACTTACAATGGATTCAGGCAGTCAATAGCCCTTTGACGACAGAGGGTTTGGCTGCGCAATATTCGCAACGGTCAAAAATAAAATATTGGGGATGGCGAAGCCGGGATCTGGGCTACCTTTCATCTGCGGTACAACTAATCGGTACGATTTTCTTCAATTTCAACACAGGTGATGCTTTAGTCGGTAGTATGGACATGAAAGATTACGATGTCGTTGTCTGGCTTCCCAATTTTCTGGGGTCTATTTGTTTTTTGCTAGCCAGCCAATTTGCCGTTATGGAATTCTCCCACGCTGCTTTTTCCTTCAAACCCAAACAAATATCCTGGTGGATTGTTGCAATAAACATGACGGGCGCAATCCTATTCATGCTGTCTGCAATTGTTAGTTTTATGTCATCTGGAAATTTACTGAATATCCCTTGGTTAGCCAACACAGGTACATTCGGCGGGGCGATCTGTTTCTTAGTCGCCGCCTATCTACTCATTCCTGAATTCTTTGAAAAAACAGAACGTCCAAATTGACGCTTTGGAGTTGTTAATTTATTTTTCACCGCGCGGTTTTCGCTCTTCAATAGCTCCTTCAGCTTCTTTCCAGGCACCAAATCCGCCATCAATATGGCATACATTCTCAAGACCCATATCCTGTACAGTACGTGTCGCCAATGCAGATCGCCAGCCCGCCGCACAGAAAAAAACGAACCGGTTTCCGCTCACAAACAACTCCCTGTGATAAGGACTTTCCGGATCCACCCAAAACTCCAACATGCCGCGGGGTGCGTGAACGGCTCCCGGAACTTGTCCCTCACGCTCCAATTCCCGAACGTCACGAATATCCACAAACGTCACGCCTTCCTTACCATGTAAGGCAAGAGCTTCGTCGATCGACAACGTTTCTATCTGGCTATTCGCATCTTCAACGAGTTGTTTGACGGTTTTTTTCATTTTTTTTGTTCCCGTAGCATCTTTTGTTAAAACGATCTTGCAAACTGCCCTATATATGATGTTACAATTTACGTGAACAACGCGCCAATGAAAAAAAATAAAACAGAGAGAACCCATGGACCTTTCATTCACCGCAGAAGACAACACTTTCCGTGACGAAGTCATCCAGTTTCTGGAAGACGATTTTGATGATGACCTAAAAACCAAAATGGCCGAGAATCGGAATAGTTATCTGCCGAAAGATGACCATGTCAGATGGCAAAAAGCGCTGGCAAGAAAAGGCTGGCTTGCTCCGGATTGGCCGGTAAAGTACGGGGGCCCAGGCTGGACCGCTACGCAGAAGTATATTTTTCAGACTGAAATGGCCAACGCAAATGCTCCGGGGGTTATACCCTTTGGACCAAGCATGTGTGCACCGGTGATCATGAAATTTGGTAATGAAGAACAGAAAAAACGCTTCTTGCCAGATATGCTAGAAACAAATGTCTGGTGGTGTCAGGGATACTCTGAGCCAGGCTCAGGCTCTGACCTTGCCAGCCTGCAGATGAAAGCAGAAGACAAGGGCGACCATTTCCTCTGCAATGGCTCGAAAATCTGGACGACCTTAGCACAATATGCCGACTGGATTTTCTGCCTCGTACGGACATCTACGGAAGGTAAAAGACAAGAGGGTATATCATTTCTACTGATTGATATGAACTCGGAAGGTGTCAGTGTCGATCCGATTCAAACCCTGGATTTGCCTGTTGCCGGTGCGCAAGAAGTTAATCAGGTATTCTTTAATGATGTAAAAGTTCCTAAAGAAAACTTGATTGGCGATGTGAACAAAGGCTGGACTTACGCCAAATACCTTCTCGAATTCGAACGTGGAAGCGCCTACGCTGGTCGATTGAAGCGCGGCATCGGGAAAATCCGAACCATTGCAGCAAAAGAAATCGATGGCGAAGAGCCTATGATCCGAAATCCTGCATTTATTGCGAAGCTTGCGAAGCTTGAAGTCGCCATTCAATCACTTGAAATGACAGAACTTCGAATTTTGAGCAAGTTGTCCTCGGGTCAAAATATGGGGCCTGAATCTTCGTTGCTGAAATGCCGCGGCACTGACTTGTATCAAGAAGTTGTCGCGTTGGCGTTAGAGGCCGTTGGCACACATTCAACGCCCTTTACACCTCTTTACCCAGGGCAAAACGAAGAGCCCGTTGGTGAAGATTACTCAAGCGGCGTCGCCCCTCGTTATTTTAACGCAAGAAAGGTTTCCATCTACGGCGGATCCAACGAGATCCAGCGGAATATCATGGCGAAGCTTATTCTAGGTCTATAGACGCCAGAATTTGTCCGCTGTAACACAGAAAATAAGTCAGCAAGATTGCGATTGATGAATACAGCGGACGAAACAACCCGAATATCCATGTGGTCCGGCCCGAGAAATATTTCGACGGCAATGATGCGTTCCTTTGGGAATCGATCTGATTGCCGCGGTGTAGATGAACCATTCTACGCCTATTACCTCACAGAAACCGGATTGCAACATCCTATGCGCGATGCCGTCATCACAAGTCAATCTAATTCCTGGCAAAAGGTTGTATCCGAACTAAATGGGCCGCCTCTACCAGGGTCGGCGCTGCTCTATATAAAGCATATGACTCACCATATATTGCCAGAGATAAATTTCGGAAATTTCTTATCCCACAAAAATTGTTTTCTCATTAGACATCCCCGCCTGGTTATTGCTTCTTATGCAGCGAAGTGGGATCAGATTTCTACAGAGGATATTGGTATAAAACGGCAGCTAGAAATTTTCGAAGGCCTACAAAAACTGTCCGGTGAAGTGCCAATCGTAGTTGAAGCAGAAGATATTCTAAAGGACCCACAGCGCGTATTACCAAATCTATGTACGTTGCTTGATATTCCCTGGCAGGCTCAAATGCTCAATTGGCCCGCCGGGAGGCGCACGGAAGATGGTGCCTGGGCGGACCATTGGTATGCTTCTGTAGATGCGTCTACTGGGTTCGCACCATATCTAACAAAAGAAGTCAGTCTTTCTGACGACCATGAAAGGTTATTGGCTGTTCAAATGCCTTATTATGAAAAGCTTAGGGCTCATAAAATTTCTGCTTAGAGAGAATTATGAAGTTTCTCAATCCAGGCTTTAATCCGATTTTCATTTACGTTGAAATCTCGATAACCGTAGTGCGCACGGCTAAATACAGCCAAAGTTGACCGTCCATCTGGCAACTCAATAAATCTAACGGTGATGGTGTCGGGATAACCGATAAGAGCAGAATACTGAACAAAATCTATTTGAATTTCACCCTGATTGTCGGATTCACTTAATTTTTCGGTTCTTTCTTGAGCAAGTACTACTTTCTCAAACATTTGGGCCAATTTTTGCGCTGACATTTCAAATTCAGGGCTAATGTCTTTTGCAGGATAAAGGCAATAATCTGCAGGGCACATCAAATAACTATTCGGCTTTCGCGGTTTTTTCAAACTAGCAAAATCAATATCTGGCCTTTGGACATTTTTTAAAATATTCTTCAACATTGTTCTTATCCAACCTAATTCCTGTAAGGAAGCTATCCATTTTTAGAGCCTATCAGGATGTAAATTGCAAGGTAAAGTGAGGAAGATGCTAATCCGCGAAGAATTTAGCCGCGAGAGGGTGGAGGAACTCATTCGCGAAGCACGCCGTCAAGGCCCCTTCCATGCCTTGAGCCATGACGAACGCGAAGCAACAAGACACGAATTTTTATTGCGCCATACTCAAGGTGAAGATCTTTGGGTATTCGGATACGGGTCGTTGCTTTGGAACCCGGCATTTCACTATGTGGATTGTCAACCTGCTCGACTTTTCGGATATCGCCGTAGATTTTGCCTCCAGTCTTCAATTGGACGCGGTAGTAAAGAAAAGCCGGGCTTGATGCTGGCGCTTGATCGAGGCGGATCCTGTAATGGCCGCGCCTTTAGAATAGAAACCAAGAAGATAGAGAGCGAAACGGAAATTCTATGGATGCGTGAAATGATTTCCGGATCCTATGACGCAAAAAAAGTACGCATGAAATTACCACATAAAACTGTCTCCGGATTGACCTTCATCATGAATAGGCAACACCCTAGATACATTGAAAAAATGGATATGGATACGACGGCAAGATTACTTGCAACAGGTGAAGGGCATCTAGGAACTTGCCGCGACTACCTCATGAACACAATTGCGCATCTCGAAGAAATGGATGTAAAAGATAAATACCTTCACCAGCTCGCTTCAAAGGTTCAAGAAATCGATTTTGCTATGTAAACCGTAGATTCTAATACCCTTGTATCGATGATAATTTTTTTCTACAAATATGCGTTGTAGATATAGGACACAGACGAATTTGCTTGACACTATAAAAGAAACCTTCCCACCGGTGTTTGTCATCAACCGAAGCAAAGATACGCATCGTCGATCAGACATGACAGACCGCCTGGGCGAAGTAGGTATATCACCTATTTTTATTGAGGCCGTCGATGGGTATGCCTTGGATATTTTGAATTTGCCAGACTATGACAGAGAAAAACGACGACGGTATTTTGCGAAAGATCTGGGGCATGGCGAAATCGGATGCTCCTTATCTCATCGGAAAATTTATGAGAAAATGATAGATGAGAATATAGCGTCAGCTGTTGTTTTCGAAGACGATGTCTTTGTTAAAAATAATCTGAAGGAGGTCCTTGAGGACATTAAAAATACAAAATTATCTTGGGACCTCATCCGCTTTGTTGGGCATGGCAAAGTATTCGATATTGGATATCGCCCGCTCGTCAAATTAAGAAATCAATATTCAATTGCGCGAGTTCCAACATCCCCCAGTGGGGCTTACGCTTATATACTCACAAAAAAAGCCGCCAAAACTCTAGTAAGCTATATGCAGAAAAACTGGGTGCCTGTCGATATTATTCACAGCCGCGCATGGGAAACCAAACTCGATACGTTCCTCGTTCATCCTTCTCCTGTCACGCCCGACCTCATAAGCCCGTCGACAATCGGCGATGATCGCTTTAATAAGCGCTCAAAAATTACTGGCGGAACGAAACTATTGCATCCCTTTTATCGATTTTGGTACAAACTAAGTAACGGTGTTGGCAAAAGACTGTTGTACATGACCACACGTCGCAGAGATCTTGAAATCGCAAAGAAACTTTCTCCTAAATAGAAACAGATGGAAAAATATTGCGCCTTAAGCGGCAATATTTTCGTTTTTTGTTTTCATTCATTTTCGAACATGCCTAAATTGGTATGGAAACGAAGCTAGGTGGAGGCATATGCGTGTATTTAAGTGAGCGACAATCAGAGATCGTCGAACTAGCGAAAACGAAAGGTAGAGTCCTTGTCGACGAACTGGCGGCACATTTCGATATTACCCCTCAAACAATTCGAATGGACCTTAATAGTCTTTGTAACGGACGCGTCCTAGTCCGCTTTCATGGTGGTGCAATTTATCCGGATGGAAAAGAAAATGTGGAGTATGAAGCAAGACGACAAATTGCTGCAGATGAGAAACGAAAAATTGGATTAGCTACCGCAAAAATAATCCCGAACAACGCCTCACTATTTATAAACATCGGTACAACTACCGAAGCGGTCGGCCAAGCTCTGGCAAATCATTCTGGGTTGATGGTTGTCACTAATAACATCAATGTTGCAAACAGTCTGCGACTTTACCCGTCAATTGAAGTCGCAATTGCAGGGGGAGTAGTTCGACGGTCAGATGGCGGCATCGTAGGGGAAGCAGCCGTTGATTTCATTAATCAGTTTAAAGTCGACTATGCAGTTATTGGTGCTTCCGCAATAGATTTGGACGGTTCTCTACTCGATTACGACTTCCGAGAGGTTAAAGTAGCGCAAGCCATAATCGCAAATGCGCGCCATGTCATTTTGGTCGCAGACTCCACAAAATACGAACGCCGCGCTTCAGTCAAACTAGGAAAACTCACTCAAGTAGATACTTTCGTTACAGACACAATTAGTGAGCCAGCGATACGCAATATCTGCAGTGAGGGGGATGTGACCGTAATTGAAGTTACGATGTCAGAAAATTAAACCCCTATCCTGATCTGGTCAAAATGACTCCAAACAATATAACAACTGCGCCGCATATCTGCACAAGAGATAATGTCTCGCCAAAGAATAAGACTGAGGTCAGAATGGCGACGACAGGGATAAAAAAGCTGTACACCATGCCTCTCGTTATACCGAGCCGCGCGATTCCGGCGCAATACCACACAAACGCCAACGCAGCGCCGAAAACAGATGTTGCAGCCCATGCAAGCCACCCTACAGGAGAAATACTGCTCCAATCCTGCATTGTCAGGTCCTGATACCCCGCTAAACTTAAAATAGTGGCGCCGAACAACATCGCCCAAGCCGTGACCAAGACTGGGCCACGACGAGAAACAATTGGCGCTGAGATAAAGGTGTAAATAGCCCACATAAATGACGCCGCCACGATCAGTAAATCTCCCAGCACGGATCCATAATCAATAACGATTTCGGTAAGGCTATTGTTAATGATAATCACAACGCCAAGAAAAGCCACGAGGATACCGCACCATGAGAGCAGGCTTGGTCGATTCCCCGAAATTGCTGATAACAATGCGCCAAATATAGGTGAAGTCGTTATTAGAATTGATGCTTTCGACGCACTTGTTAAATTAAGACCGTAAGCCCAACCTCCTTGAAACAAAGTTATGCCTAAAAAGCCGATAACAATAAGCAACCCAATTTCCCGCTTCTTAATCGAAATATCTTCCCTGCGTACCAACAGTATGAAAAATAAAAGGAGAGATGCCGCCAAATAGCGTGTCGCAGAAAAAACGACTGGCTCCATAAATGACAATGTAAATTTTGCAATAGGAAAATTGACGCCCCATGCAAGTACAGCGGCGATAAGAAAAAAATCGCCCCCTTCCAATATCGCTTTTTTTGGAGTTGTTTTGTGCAAAGCCATTGAGCCTATTTTTTTTCTTATTGTACCCCCATTTTATAAGAACCATACCGCTAATTCATTTGCTGAATTCAGTGGCATGTTGAGAGATTATTTTTTAAAATGATCTCATATCTAAATACCACAATAGAGGAGTGATCATTATGGGGATGGCTATAGCTGTAAAATCTGTTCTTTCAAACTACGTTAATTTTTCTGGCCGGGCGGCGAGACCAGAATATTGGTGGTGGGCGCTCGCGGTTTTTATCATCATGCTTATCGCCGGTTTCCTCGATGCGTTCGTTATCGCCCCGTTGCTTGGATTTGACGTGACGAATGACACCGCAACCGGCACGCCCCTCAGCCTCATAATCTCGTTGGGTATATTACTTCCTAATCTAGCCGTTGCCGTAAGACGTCTTCATGATATTGATAAATCTGGTTGGTGGATTCTCATTTTTTTCATCCCAATCATTGGATTCTTATTACTCCTTTTTTGGTACGTTTCCAAAGGTACGGAAGGTGAAAATCGGTTTGGATCCCCCGTATCATCTTAAGGCGATATATAAACTAGTTGAAGTCACTTCTCAGGAATTATAATCTTCTCTCATATAATAATAAAACTCGACAAGAGGGCAGATAATGTATCCAGGAAAGCACGCGCAGAAGCACCCTAATAAGCCAGCGTTTATTATGGCGAATACAGGTGAAATGGTTACTTACGCGGCATATGAGGCGAGAGCGAACAAACTTGCCCGATTGCTGGAAAATCAAGGTCTTGGTCTCGAAGATCACTATTCCATCTATATGGAAAACAACGCCTATTATTTCGAGTCTTGCGGCGCTGGTGAACGCTCAGGCCTGTATTATACCTGCATCAATTCCTATCTAACAGCGGAAGAACTCGCGTACATAATTAACAACAGTGAATCAAAAATTCTGGTTACATCTGATGCCAAACGTAAAGTTGCCGCCGAGGCATTGAAAATCTGCCCAAATGTAATGATGGCAATTGTTGTTGATGGCGAAGGGGACGAGACATTTACGAACCTCCAGGATGCGACGGGCCCTTTTTCTGGCGAACCTCTCGAGAACGAGCAACTCGGGCTTTCAATGCTCTATTCTTCAGGAACAACTGGGCAACCGAAGGGAATTCTTCGTCCAATGCCTCTGGGAAATCATCCCACACAGCAAATTCCCTTATATGACTTTCTACAATCGCTTTGGCAATATCGCGAAGGAATGGTGTATTTATCGCCAGCGCCTCTATATCATTCCGCTCCACAAGCCGCCGTAAATTTCTGCATTCGTTTTGGCGGAACGGTGATCATCATGGAGAATTTTGACCCGGAACAATATTTATCATTAATTGAAAAGTATCAAGTGACCCATAGTCAATTGGTTCCAACGATGTTTTCTCGAATGCTGAAATTGCCCGAGGAAATAAAAAACAATGCAGATCTATCCTCTCTGGAAATTGCCATTCATGCTGCCGCTCCCTGCCCCATTCAAGTCAAGGAGCAAATGATAGACTGGTGGGGGCCAATCATTCACGAATATTATGGAGCGACTGAGGGCCTAGGCTTTACAGCGTGCAACAGTGCGGAGTGGCTCGCCCATAAAGGATCGGTGGGCAAAGTTTTATTGGGTGATTTACATATTCTTGACGATGACATGAACCCAAGCTTGAAAGGAACCCCTGGTACGGTTTGGTTTAAAACGGCCTCAGAATTCGAATATTTTAATGATCCGGAAAGGACTCAAGACTCAATGTCCGCTGATGGGTCCATGAGCACCGTCGGTGACGTTGGATATATTGACGACGATGGGTTCCTCTATTTGACGGATCGCGCTACTTTCATGATTAATTCCGGCGGCGTAAATATTTATCCGCAAGAATGCGAGAACTTATTGATAACCCATCCGAAAATTGCCGATGCCGCCGTATTCGGTGTGCCAAATGAAGATTTTGGAGAAGAGGTGAAGGCTGTTATCCAAGTAATGCCAGGCGTGCCAGCTAACGACAAATTGGCGGAAGAACTCATTGAGTATTGCCTGCAGAATCTTTCTCGGCAAAAATGCCCGCGATCAATTGATTTCGAAGAACAACTGCCTAGATTGCCTACTGGAAAACTTTATAAGCGCTTATTACGCGATAAATATTGGGGCGACAAGAAAAGCCGCATTCTGTAACAACTATCTATTTTTGATAAAGTTAGATTCTTGAAGAACAGGAATAAAGCTGCTTATTGACCTTGTCCCATCGTCAAAGTGCATTACTATAAGTATATAAAATTCGTTTTCGAGTAGCCTATTTAAGGATCAAACATTGAAAGCCGCCAAATTCGCCATTGGACAGATCGTTAAGCACAGAATTTACCCGTTTCGTGGCGTAATATATGACGTAGATCCGACATTTAATAATACTGACGAATGGTGGGAATCAATTCCCGAAAATGTCCGGCCTAAAAAAGATCAACCTTTTTATCATCTGTTCGCCGAGAATGAACAAACGACTTACGAAGCATATGTCTCGGAGCAGAATCTGTTGGACGACGACAGCGGTAAACCCGTTTCCCATCCTGCTGTCAAAAACTATTTTTCAGAAATGCGGGATGGGCGGTATATCTATTCAAACCGACTTCAATCCTAATTCTCATCGCTTTTTTTTAAGCTGAAAATGCGGATTATTTGAGGATATCTCCGGTGACGGGATCAATTTTAATTTCTCTCTTTGCTCCATTCCGATCCACATATTCAACTTCCCAGTAGCCGTCATCATCCCAATTCACTTCATCAATGTATGTTGGGCTAAACTGTCTTTCTACTGATTGAAGTACGTCAGAAAGTGCCATTGAGTTCGCTGGCGGCGTCGTGGACGCATATACCGAAAATGACATTGTTGCTGCCGCAACCAACGGAATTATCATAAGCTTTGTACGCATGACCTATCTCCTATAAATTACTCTTTACACATAAGTATGTACTTGACCGGAATGTTTCAATAAGGCAACCACGAGAGAATTATGGGACTATCCAACTCGATATATCTGGACACAACTGGTCCCATAGCAATTGCTCATCGAGGGGCATCTTTTGAACATCCGGAAAACACGATGGCTGCCTTTCAAGCGGCAGTATCCCTCGGATATCGGTATATTGAAACTGACGTGCACCTCACCCAGGACAGTGTACTAATTGCTTTTCACGACGATCGGCTGGATCGTGTAACAGAGGACAAGGGTAAGATTTCTCAGTTAGACTGGCCGCAAATAATGCAGGCGAGAGTATCCGGGCGAGAACCCATACCCCGACTCATTGATATTCTTATGACTTGGCCGGATTTGCGTGTAAATATTGACCCTAAATCTGACATGGCCGTTCAGGCGGTTGTCGAAATAATAAAACAATGTAAAGCGGAAGACCGCGTGTGCATTGGATCGTTCTCTGGCGCGCGCCTAAGTAAAATTCGAAAGAGTTTTAACGGCGCCATTTGCACTTCAATGGGTCCTTTAGAGGTACTCAAATTACGCTTGGCGAGTGTACCTCTTCCGGGAATAGCTTGGCTGGCGGAAAACTCATTGGCTAAATGTGCGCAAGTACCCACGCATCAATGGAAAATCCCTCTTGTTGATAAGTTCTTTATTGATAAAGCACATGATTTGGGCCAAAAAGTCCACGTCTGGACAATTAATGATCAATCAGAAATGAATCGCCTCCTTGACCTGAAAGTCGATGGCATTATGTCCGATGATGCGGCCCTTCTAAAGGCTGTTTTTGTGGCTCGTAATCTCTGGCAGGAATAAGGAAAAGCCGTTACCATGTTCTATGCAAAAACAATAAAAATTAGGGATAACCCGAGTTATGAAAGTACAAGGCAAAAATATTGTCATCACCGGGGGCGCTAGCGGCATTGGCCGTGAACTCGCCCGACGTTTTAGAGCCGAAGGGGCCACTGGAATTACAGTAGCAGATGTGCAAGAAAAAGAATTACTGCAAGTCGCCAATGAAGTAGATGGATTAGCTGTCGTTTGCGACGCCACGCAGGAAGCTGATATTCAAAACTTGGTTCAATTGGCAGAAGATGCACATGGCCCAATCGACATATTTTGCTCCAACGCCGGCATAATTCGCTATGGCTGGGAGGAAGCAGATAATGAAATTTGGCAACTTAATTGGGATTTGCATGTTATGGCGCACGTTTACGCTGCGCGTGCTGTTGTCGATAAAATGGTTGCTCAAGGCCAAGGATATCTAATCAATACTGCCTCCGCCGCCGGTCTGCTGTCGCAAATAGACTCATCCACTTATTCTGTTACGAAGCATGCGGCAGTCGCTTTTGCCGAAACATTAGCAATCCGCTATGGCGATAAAGGTGTACGCGTCTCCGTGCTCTGCCCACAGTCTGTGAGGACAGCAATGGCCACGAGAGGCGGCGGATCAGTTGCCAGTGTGGATGGCATATTGGAGCCCGAACAGCTCGCAGAATGCGTTATCAATACAATTGATAAGGAAGAGTTTCTTATTTTACCACATCCTGAAGTCCTCAATTATATTCAACGAAAAACGGCAGACTATGATCGCTGGATAAAAGGAATGAGACGGTTGCGTGATCGCTTTGTAAAAAGCTGAAACATGTTCCAAAAGCTCATCAATCTACAATAACAACCTGGGAGAAAATTCATGCATAGCCAACAAATCATCCAATTCGGAGAGCCATTGGAGGCAAGGGATTATCCAACACCGGAGCCGCAAGGAACCGAAGTCTTACTTAAAGTAGATGCCTGCGGCGTCTGCCACAGTGATCTACATATTTGGGAAGGCTTTTTTGACCTAGGTGGTGGACAAAAGCTCGACTTGCTGCAACGTATGACACTTCCCTTTACCTTAGGGCATGAAGTCGTCGGCGAAGTTATTGCTCTGGGTCCGGACGCGGAAGACGTCGAAATCGGCGATAAAAGGATAGTCTTTCCCTGGATTGGGTGCCGTGAATGCTCTGTATGTAAGGCAGGCGATGAGCTCCTGTGTATGGCGCCACAAACTGTAGGAACACGGTATAATGGCGGATATGCTGATGAAGTCATTGCCCCGCATTCGAAATACCTTATCCCCTATGATGGAGTCCCAACAGAGCTTGCCTGCACATATGCCTGCTCGGGTTTGACAGCTTATAGTGCCTTAAAAAAACTCTCCCACCTCAGGGAAGATCAGTCTCTTGTTATCATCGGTGCCGGCGGAGTTGGCTTGTCAGCGGTGCATTTCGCGTCCTCGGTCACAAAGGCAAAAATTATTGTTGCCGATATTGACGCGACGAAACGTGCAATTGCTCGCCAATCTGGGGCGCATGAGACGATCGACAACAGTGAACCGGAGGCTGTTGCCAAACTCATTGAAATGACGGGCGGTGGCGCCGAAGGTGCGATCGATTTCGTCGGTGCACCGGCAACAACAGAGTTTGGTATTAACGGTCTTTGCAAAGGTGGGCACTTGGTGTCAGTCGGCCTATTCGGTGACTCGCTTCCCATATCTCTTGCTATGATGCCGCTGATGATGCGAACAATTCAGGGATCTTACGTCGGTACATTGGAAGAGATGCATGAATTGATGGAACTGGTGAAGGATGGGAAGGTCGCACCGATCCCCTATGAGGTCAGGCCTCTGGATGAAGCACATAATGCGCTAATGGATCTACAAGCCGGAAAAATAAAGGGGCGCGTTGTCCTCAGCCCAGCTAAGTAGATATCCGTTTTCAATCAATAAAAAAGGCAAAGGATTTTCTCCTTTGCCTTTTTCTTTGCCCTTTAAGCGAGGCTTTTCAGAAATTTAGTTTGCAGAAACCACATTTCCTAGAGGAGTGAAGCCATCTCCATTAAATTGAACCGGCATCATCTTCTCAATTGGGTAGAAGTCTGTCGGGCTCGTTTCAATATTAACGCCCGGCAAGAACATATCCATTTCCATGTTCAGGTTAGCGGCTTCCTTCATCAGATTTTCACGAGTCAGGTTATCACCAGCCTGCTTGATAACTTGCACCATTGTCTGGGCAACCAAGTAGCCATATACGTTGAAAGAAGACAATTTATCTCCATCAGGTTGATACTCGTCCATCCAGGCGTTCCATTTCTTGTAGCCTTCGGTCTTTTTTGTATCTGGTGAAGTTGGATCCATATAATACAGCAAGGAAATAATGCCTTTAGAATTTTCCAACCCGGCTGGTTTATAAACAGAACCGACTGTATTCGAGACGGAATTGTTCAAAAACACGGGATCCCAATTAAGTTCCCGAACCTTCTTGATTGCTTGAGCCGCAAATTTAGGCGTAGACACATTGAAAAACACATTTGCGCCACTGTCTTTTAATTTAATGATTTGCGAATTAATCGTTGGATCAGCTACTTCGTAGCTTTCTTCAGCGACAATCATGGAATCGGCTTTATCACCAAGTTTCATTCTCAAACCAGTCACATAGTCTTTGCCATAGTCATCATTCTGAAAAAGAATAGCGATTTTTGGATCTTTTACATTTTCCAAAATGTAGGCACCAAACAACTGACCTTCAGTCTGGTAACTCGGCTGCCAGCCCATTGTCCAAGGGTAATTTTCAGGATCGCCCCATTTTGTTGCGCCGGTTGCAACGAAAAGCTGCGGAACTTTCTTCTTATTCATATATTTATGAATAGCCGAGTTTGTCGGTGTTCCCAATCCTTGGAAGATAGCTAAAACTTCTTCCTGCTCTACCAATTTCCTAGTCTGCTCTTTAGTCTTTGGTGGGCTGTAACCGTCATCGAGAGAGATAAACTCAATCGTTCTACCGTTAATGCCGCCCTCTTTATTGACTTTGTCAAAATAGGCGGCGATGGCTTTACCAATCGTACCATAAGCTGCAGCCGGCCCACTATATGGATTAGTGTTACCAAGCTTGATGGATGTGTCTGTGACACCTGGGCCATAGGCTTTTTCTGCAAGAGCAGAACCTGCGGCCAGTCCCATGGCAGCAACTGCTGCCAAGGTGAGTGTTAATTTTCTCCCGGTATTCATTAGTACCTCCTGTTTATATTTATCGCTTCTTCAAAATGGTATTACTCTACGCACGCACCTGATTGTTCAAAACATCTTTTTTAGTCGAACACCCAGCATATTCACCAAACCCGCAATACCAGAGGGCATGACATAAATCACTAATATCAAAATAACGCCAAATATGGCGTAAGAAAGGCCCGTCGAAATTTCTTCGGCAATATTTGGCACCATCAAGATGAACAATCCGCCGAATATAGCACCCCAAATTGATCCTGCGCCGCCAACTACTAAACCAATAAAAAGCAGTATAGAAAGCTGAAAAGTGAAGCTATCCGGGGCAACAAATTCAATAACAATTGCGCTCAAAGCGCCGGCTATGCCCGTGTAAAATGCACTAACGCCAAATGTCAAAGACTTGTAAAGGGACGTATTCACCCCCATCGAAGCAGCCGCAATTGGATTATCTCTAATCGCCATCATAGCGCGGCCAGAACGGCTATTGACCAAATTCCAAGCCATCCAAAACATCATAAGCAGAATCACAAAGGTGATCAAATACCACCATTGATCCATAGTCATACCAAAGTTTTCGACCAGAACAGCCGGCACATCTGGCCTAAAGATATCGAGCCCCTGAACACCACCGGTCAGGTCTTCCAAATGTGATGATTTCAAAATTTGAGGCACCGCCACAGCTAAAGCAAAGGTTGCCAAGGCAAGATAGAGACCGGCAAGCCGGAGAGCAGGCAGTCCAAACAAAAAACCCGCAACGAAGCAAACGACGCCGCCTATTGGAATAGTTACGTATACCGGCCAATCCAAGTGATAAACCAGAATCGCAGCTGTATACGCACCAATAGCATAAAAGGCGCTATGTCCCAGGGAAAACTGCCCATTGAATCCTGTGAGAAGATTGAGGCCCAGAATTGCAATGGCATAGATCATCACAAGCGTACCTTGAAATGTCGTATACCCGGTCACTAAAAACGGAATTGCGGCACCAAGAATAATAAACAAGAAAACCCATTTAAAGTTTATCTTGGCACCGACAGTCAATCTCGGATCACTGTTTGTTTCAACTTCTGTCGTCATGCTACTACACCCTGGTCACAATGGATTTACCAAATAGTCCATTTGGCTTGAATAACAATACGGTCACTATCAATACGAGGGCGACTGTCAATTTTAGCTCACTACCGATGGCGGGAATATAGGTGCCCGCGAGATTTTCGATAATTCCAACAAGAAACCCACCGGCGACCGCGCCGCCAGGGCTGGTGATGCCCCCGACAATTGCCGCTGCGAAACCGTACAATAAAATACCCAACATCATATTTGGATCCAGGAAAACGATCGGAGCAATCATCATGCCGGCCACCGCACCAATCGCAGCAGCTAGTCCCCAACCGAGAGCCAACATCCACCCAACACGAATTCCAACGAGTTCCGCTGAATCTGGGTTTGCGGCAGCGGCCTGCATCGCCATACCGGTACGGGTGTATTTAAAGAAGGAGAAAATGGCCCCGAGCAATACCAGCGTAACAAAAAACATTCCAACTTCATGCAAACCGATGAGGCCTTGAAAAGACCCCTCAGGGAACGGTGACGGGAACACTTTAATTGTGTGATCCCAAATGGCGCCGGCCAAGCTGTTAAAAACAGCCAATAAGCCAATAAAGACGACAATATGGCTGAGAACCGGCGCGTTATGTATTGGTTTAAAGATAATACGCTCAATTGCGACGCCTGCCGAAAAGGAAACGACAATTGTGAGAAGGAAGGCGATCCAATATGGAATGCCGACGGAAATCATCGCCCAGCATATGTAAGTACTAAACATTGCCATTTCGCCCTGGGCAAAATTGAAATGGTCAATAGCTTGATAAATCATCACCACGGCGAGCGCCAAACAGGCATAAATCGCACCGTTTGCTATACCCGTGAGTATTTGTTGCAGAAAAAGTTCCATGGGAGTTTGCCTAATACCCTAAGTAGGACCGGCGAACGGTCTCGTTTTCAAGAATAGAGTCTGACGTTCCAGAAATAACAATATTGCCAGTCTCCAAAAGATATGCGTGATCCGCGAGGTCAAGTGCCAATGCGGCATTTTGCTCCACCAGCAACATGCTTACCCCGTCTTCCACATTAATCCTCTTCAAGATTTCAAAAAGCTCTTGCACGATGAGAGGGGCCAAGCCGAAAGACGGCTCATCAAGCAACAAAAGCTTCGGTCTGAGCATTAACGCCCGGCCAACGGCAAGCATTTGAGCTTCACCTCCACTCAAGGTTCCTGCTTGCTGATCACGTCGCTGCTTTAGGATTGGAAAGTAGGAATAAACACGTTCGATGTCTGCTTCGATTTCATTTTTATCTTTTCGGGTATAGGCTCCCAATCGGAGGTTATCTTCCGTAGACATCCGCACAAAAGTTCCCCGGCCTTCTGGCACATGGGCAATTCCCTGGCGCGTGATATCCGCGGGCCGAAGGGTGCTTAACTCCTTACCACCGACATTGATCACGCCTTTACGTTCGACCATACCGCTGATAGCCCGTAACGTCGTTGTTTTTCCCGCACCGTTAGCCCCCAAAATGGTTGTCACACCACCCTCTTCGAGGCTGAAATCCAATCCATGGAGCACATTAGTTGGGCCGTAAGATGCTTCCAGGCCCTTTACGTCAAGAATTACGCTCATTTTTTACCGGTCCCCAGATAGGCCTCTATAACATCGGGATGTTCTTGAATTTCACGCGGAGCGCCTTCGGCAAGCTTCTTACCGAAACTCAGCGCAACAACTTTATCTGAAACTTCCATGACCAATCCCATATGATGCTCAACCAACAGGACTGTCGTTCCAAATTCGTCGCGAATTTTTCGAATTGTCGCAACCAAATCAGAAAGCTCATTATGGTTCAAGCCGCCAGCCGGTTCATCCATCATCAATAGTTTGGGTCTGCTCATTAGAGCACGTGCAATCTCTAGTCTTTTTTGAACGCCAAATGGCAAACCACCAATAAGCTGCAACGCTGTTTCCTGCAGTCCCACAAAGCGAAGGACTTCCATCGCACGATCACGCAACTCTCGTTCTTCACGCCTTGTCCAGGGAAGATGCAACGCATTACTTATGTAATCCGTTTTACCGGTCGGATGCCCACCAATCATCACATTATCTAGCACGCTCAAATTAGTAAAAAGGGCTAGGTTTTGGAACGTACGGCCAATTCCAAGTGCGCTCATTTTATGCACAGCGCTTTCCAGTATCGATTGCCCTTCAAACAAAATATCTCCCGAATTCACGTTGTAAAGTCGGCTGATACAATTGAACAAGGTTGTTTTACCGGCACCATTGGGGCCGATTAGACCAACGACTTGGCCTGCGGGTATGTCAAATGAAACGCCATCCAAAGCGATAATACCGCCGAAATGGACGCTAACATCCTGAACGCTTAGCAGCGTATCTGTCGCAGCAGAATTCGCTGAATTTGTACTCTCTATTTCATTATTCACGCATTACCATTGGCTGCGCCGGTTCCCAGATGCACGTTCATATCAAGTTTGAAAACGCCTCCGAGCGCCTAAGCGCCCACCTCCCAAAAAAACGTTATTCTTAATTATTGTTCACTAACACTGACGCAATTTTTTTCATTTGGCTACAAAAAAAATTCATTTTTTAAAGCCTTAACATCAATTCGGTTTTTGGGGATATCTTCGCCATCCATTTTTTTTGAAGATTTAAATGACTGTAAAAGGCGATATTTTCTGAAACTTTCAATCAGAAAATATCCCATTATTTGTGCGTGCAGATAGCCTTAACTTGCACGGACCTGAGCCAAAAAGCGCTCGACCTCATTGTCGAGGCTGGAGACTTCTTTCGCTAGTTGATCAGAAACTTCCTTTACTTGCGAGGCTGTACTTCCCGTGCTCGCCGCAGCCTCATTGACGGAGGTTATATTCTGAGAAACTTCTTGAGACCCCTGCGCCGCCTGCTGGACGCTCCGGCTAATCTCACCGGTCGCCGCGCCTTGCTCCTCAACAGCCGCAGAAATCGTCGTTGCAATTTCATTAATGCTGCTGATAGTTGTCGTTATCCCGGCAATTGCGCCTACTGCATTACCTGTTTCTTCCTGAACAGCCTTTATTTGTTCAGAGATTTCTTCAGTGGCTCGCGCGGTTTGAGTAGCCAAATTTTTAACTTCACTTGCAACAACAGCAAAACCCTTGCCAGCGTCTCCAGCTCGGGCCGCCTCGATTGTAGCGTTCAGCGCAAGCAAATTTGTTTGTCCCGCGATATCGTTAATTAGGCCCACGACATCACCAATTCTTGATGCAGCTTCATTCAAACTATTGACCATCACATTGGTTCGTTCCGCTTCGCTAACAGCTTCATTTGCGATGCTCGCCGCCTGATTTACCTGCCGGCTGATTTCATTAATTGAAGAAGACAATTCTTCGGTTGCCGCCGCCACTGAATTCACGCTAGAACTTGCCATATCAGATGCCGAAGCAACTGTCGCAGCCCGTTGACTTGTCCCTGCCGCCGCTTCAGACATCGATTGTGACATCACTGTCATTTCAGAAGTTGCTGCTGCAAATTTTTCGACAAGATGCTTCACACTGCCTTCGAAGTCATCCGCTAGTTGGTTTTTTTCAGTTTGTTTAGTCGCTTCAAGTTCCGCTAAGTTCTGTTCTTTCTCCTGTCGGGCTTTGTCTTCCGCGATATGTCGTTCTTCGTCCCGCTTGATCTTTTCCTCTTCGCTCTTCCGACGTTGATCTTCTGCGTCTGCGCGCGCTTGTTCTGCTTCACGTGCAGTATCCCTAAATCCAACTAACGCGCGACCCATTCGGGCAATTTCGTCAGTTCCATCGCGATAAATACTTGATGCAAGGTCGCCCTCGGAAAGGCGTTGTGCGGATCCAACAAGGAGCATTAGCCGTCGTACAATATTTCCTCGAATATAGAACCATCCGATTGCGATTGCCGCCAATACGCCAAAAAGCGCACAAACAAGCAACGTCATTTTCGTATCATTTGCCAGGCCGACATTTTGTTCTGCGGCAACGCCCACGGAAGCTTCAACTTCTTCGACAAAAGCGTTGACGTTTTGGGTGAGGCCGGCGGCTAGAAACCGGGCGCCCATTACCACCTGCTGTGCGGCGGCGGCGGCTTCCAATTCCTTCGTTCTGGTATTGAAAATGTTTTCGGTTGTCACTTTTCCGTCCACTTTCTTGCCTGTCACCCCTATTTCAAGAAGCTCATTGAAAATTTGATTGAGGCTTTCTGTTTGTTCTTTCGAAGTTGCATTTTCTAGTTCGACGAGCGGCGAAGACATAGAGGCTATTGATGACAGAAAGCTCTCTTCCAGTTTAGCAACTGATTTTACGTCTTCAGCCTGTAGCCCTTTGGCTAACAAGCTAATCATCAAATAACCGTTGCTTTTGAAGGAATACACGTTCTCCTGAAATTTCAGTATATCGAGGCCAGCAGACGAAAGCTCTTCCGTATCGTACCTTGGTTTCGTGCCGGATAAAGCTGTATCAACGGAGGTGTCTAACAACTCATTCCAAGCATCTGCATTTTCAACAGTTCTGATTCTCAAGGGTACGAGTAATGAGCTTAAACTTGTATCGAGCACATCTCCTACAGCTCTTAATCGATCAGATGCCTCGGTTCGTAGCATCGATAAAGAAATACGTTTTTCAACTTCCTCGTTCAAGCGAGCGAACAAAGGAGACAGGTTTTGCAAACTGCCTTCTATTTTCTCAAGCGCCGCCTCCCCTGCCATAAATTCATTGAGGGAACCGAGCCGGTCAACCGCTTTTTGAACAGCAGCGGTAATACTTTTATAACTTTGACTGCGCTCTGAATCGGAAACGGAATTGCTTAACTGCGGGGCAGCTGCGGCTAAAAGCGTCGTTTCGTTTGCAAGTTTAAGGGCGAGTGAAATTGAAGGAACTTTTTGGTTTGTCATATCCGTTTGCGCGCTCGTCAGGTTTCCCAAGCTGACCCAACTGATTGCTGAAATGCCAACCATTAAGAAGGCAACTACAGAAAAGGCAGAAATTAACCGAAACCCTATCCCGTATTTCGAGTATTTAGAATTGCCTTCAGAATCGCTAGTTTTAGTATTTTTGACAAAAACCTTGGAGAATCTCTCAACCAGAACGTTTTTCAACGAGTTATTCCTCTTCACTATAAAGTAGGAGGGCACATTAACGTTGAATCTGTTAAGAAGTAGTTATCGGAAAATGAGAAATGAAATAGAAGGCTGTGTTCTTCGTTAAGTTTCCGCTACAATTTGGAAAAATTGGTGGAAGAAGCAAGTGGTTTTGCCGTCGTCCGAGCCTGTAAAAGCGAAAAGGAGAGAATTCCATGAATTTAACATCTGTCGAAGTAACCTCTATGCGGAATAGTGTGAGTGATGAAGAATGGAAAGTACGAGTTGATTTAGCAGCTGCGTACCGGCTCGTCGCTTTATACGGCTGGGACGATATGATTTTCACGCATATTTCAGCAAGGCTTCCAGGAGACGATGGGCATTTCTTGATAAACCCGTACGGATTGATGTTCGAGGAAATGACTGCTTCATCCTTAGTTAAGGTCGACATGAACGGTGAGATTGTCGGCGAAAGTGCTTATCCAGTAAATCCTGCTGGATTTACAATTCATTCGGCCGTTCATGAGGTGCGTCATGACGCGGCTTGCGTCATGCATTTACATACGGCGGCCGGCACTGCCGTCGCCACTCAAGAAGATGGCCTCCTACCGCTGAACCAGACGGCATTGGTAATCCGCGAACAAATTGCGTACCACGAATATGAAGGTATCGCCCTTAATCATGACGAGCGTCCACGGTTACAGCAAGATCTAGGACCAGATAAGAAGCTGATGTTACTGTGGAACCATGGCACGCTCGCGCTTGGCGAAACGATTGCCGACACTTTTTTAGCAATGTATTTCCTGGAACGCGCTTGTGAAATGCAAGTAGCCAGCTTAGCGGGAAATCGTAAGCTTCATTACCCTGCCGACGACGTTAAGACCTTGACAGCGCAACAAGGAGCTTATGGACTCACAGGAGTATCAAGTCTGGCTTGGCCCGCATTATTGCGAAAACTTGATCGCAAAATGCCTGGATATGCTGAGTAAAAATATAGCGTTTTTGGAACTTGCCGGTGAATTTCCTAAGCCTAAAGAACGGCGAACCACATTTTCGTGAAGTCAAGTTTTCGCGAGATGGGCTAGTAATTTATACTGACCTTCGCCAGTTTCCAATTATTGTAATTTTCTTGGAGACTATCGAATGCGAACTTTGATTAAGCGATTTGGTCAAGTGTTGTTAGTATCAATGACGGCCATACTCGGAACGTCAACTATTACCTGGCACGCGCAGGCGGCAGATAATACAGACACAGTAGTTCTTGCTGGTGGTTGTTTTTGGTGCGTGGAATCCGATTTTGATAACGTTCCAGGCGTTGTGGATACTGTGTCTGGTTACACAGGTGGAACCGTAGAGAATCCGACATACAAAGTAGTCTCAGCAGGTGATAGCGGGCATCTGGAAGCTGTTAAAATAACCTTTGATCCCGAAAAAGTATCGTATCAAGAATTGCTGGATGTTTTCTGGCGCAGTGTTGATCCGACCGATGACGGCGGACAATTTTGTGACAGAGGTGAAAGCTACAAGACGGCAATATATGTTAATTCTCCGGAACAACGGCAAAGCGCGGAGATATCTAAAAGACTGATAGACGCTTCTGGTGTTCTGAGCGATCCCGTTGTCACTCCGATAATCGACGCCACGACTTTCTACCCCTCCGAAGAGTATCATCAGGATTACTATACGAAAAATCCGATCCGCTATAAGTATTATAGATATAGCTGCGGTCGGGATAAGAGGGTGCGCGAAGTGTGGGGTGATCAGGCCTATAGTGGTATTACCGAACATTAAAATCGATACGTAATCATTGACGGAGTGCATCTGCACTCCCTCTTGACCTGATACTATCTATACGAGACACTGCCCTTATACTGGATAACACTATAAGGAGCTCTTCTATGGCCAGCCTGCTTTTTTTGATGTTCTTCATAACGATGGCGCTTGCCCTGATCAACAAGGAAAAAGCATCGTTCGTAGCTTTTGGTCTTTCCATTGCTGCAAGCTTATTCTGGTTTCATCACCATGCGACTTCTACGCTCAACATTCAGCTGTAGAGGGATATCATGACGAATTCTTCTGAGACATATTTATTCCGAAACCTTAATGCTCTAGGAACACTAGCCGTTTCGGCGGTCTTAATAACAGCGCTTTATGACCAGTTTGCAAGTGGCGACTTACCTTGCCCTTTGTGCTTATTGCAACGCGTAGGGTTTGTCGCAGTCATGAGCGGCCTCGTGCTGAATATAGTCAAAGGCCCCAAAGCCGATCATTATTCCATTATGATTATCGCCGCTTTTTTTGGCGCCGCTGTTTCTCTGCGACAAGTTAGTCTTCACGTTATCCCGGGAACTTCGACATACGGGGATCCGTTTTTGGGTCTGCATTATTACACTTGGGCATTTATTGTCTTCTCAATGATTATTCTTGGGACGGCCATAATTGCAGCGTACAGTACACAATATCATAAACAACGATACATCGCGTTTTCTGATCAAACGGCCTTGTGCAAAATAGCCCTCGTCATCGCATTTAGTATCGTAGCCGTATGTGCAATAGCGGCCTTCGCGGAATGCGGACCTGGTGTATGTCCCGAAGACCCAAAAAACTATTGGCTGCTTAAAAATTGACTGCACTCAATTTAACGTAACGTTCGCTCTGGACTTTTCCAGAAATTTATCTAACTGTTTTAGCTCAAAAAAAACTGGGAGCTAATCAATGACAATATTTGCAAAAACCGTGGCAGGCGCCGTTATTTCGCTGGGTGTCGCCTTTTCGGCAACGGCAGCGGACATAGAAACAATTCATTTTCTTATTCCTGGTGGCGCCGGCGGCGGTTGGGATGGAACAGCTCGCGGAACCGGAGAAGCACTGACGAAAGCCGGAATCGTTGACTCCGCCTCTTATGAAAATATGTCTGGCGGCGGCGGCGGGAAGGCCATTGCACATTTAATTGAGACAGCTGACAAAGCTCAGGGAACATTAATGGTGAATTCAACGCCAATAGTGATCCGATCTTTGCAAAAAGTGTTCCCACAGTCTTTTCGAGACCTAACGCCGGTAGCTGGTACCATTGGTGATTACGCAGCCTTTGTGGTCAACATTGATTCCAAAATAGATTCCATGAGCGATCTGATGGCGATTTACAATGACACTCCACGAAAGGTTGCGATTGGTGGAGGATCGGTCGCCGGAAGCATGGATCATCTCGTCGCTGCCATGATTATGAAATCTGGCGGTGCTGATGCGAAGAACCTAAAATATATACCCTATGATGCCGGCGGCAAAGCCATGGCCGGACTATTATCAGGGGAGATTCAGGCCCTCTCCACAGGGTTAGGTGAGGCTTTGGATTTACAAAAGCAGGGTCAGGTCCGAATTCTTTGTGTCACTTCGAAAGAACGCCTAGCGGATGCTCCGGACATTTCAACGTGCATTGAGGCCGGAAACCCGGCGGAATTCGTTAATTGGCGCGGTTTTTTCGGCCCTCCCGGCTTGTCCGCTGAAGCGCAGGCATCTTACGCTGCAGCCTTAAGAAAAATGTATGACACACCAGAATGGGAAACCGTCCGAGCAAGAAATGGCTGGGTTGAAATTTTTAACGTCGGACCTGAATTCACGAATTTCCTCGAAGTTCAAGAAGCCGAACTACAGGATCTGATGAAAGAATTGGGCTTTCTGTAAGCCCGCCCTGAAACGGATCGATCCGCTTCGATCCGTTTGATTTTTGTTCGATGAGAGATTGAACCGTAGATGTTGACAAATGATCGAATTGGCGGATTGTTGCTTCTCTGTTTTTCGATCGCCTATGGCGCACTGACATTTAGAATACCTCTGCTTCCGTTCCAGGCTGACGCCGCATTTACAGCTCGCACTATGCCCGAAGCACTAGCCGTGCTCGGCAGCTTGCTCTCGCTCTATCTAATAATCAAACCATCAAGCGACAGCAAACCGGAAGTTGCAGGCTTCCTCTGGAAGCGTGGGCTAATGATCTGCCTGTTGATGATATTTTATGGTCTCACAGTCAGATCCGCGGGGTTTCTGATTTCAACCAGTTTGTTTCTATTACTGGGTTTCTACATTCTGGGCGAACGCAGATGGCTCCTTTTACTCGGCGCTTCATTACCAGTGGTTCTGTTTTTCTGGACAGTCATGACGCAGCTGTTATCCGTCCATATTGAAGCTTGGCCATCTTTTATTGGAGAGTTGTAAGATGTTAGAAGGAATTTTGTCAGGACTCTCAACAGCAGTCTCACCGCTTAACTTGCTTATGGTCACTGTCGGGTGTTTTGTCGGAACCTTTATAGGCATGCTGCCTGGATTAGGGCCTATCTCAGCGATTGCATTGATGATCCCCATTACCTATGGGTTTGATCCGGCAACCGGCCTTATTTTGATGGCAGGCGTCTATTATGGCGCGATATTTGGCGGATCTACTTCTTCCATATTGATTAATGCTCCAGGCGTTGCCGGAACTGTAGCCACAGCTTTCGACGGCTACCCTATGGCCCGTAAAGGAATGGCCGGCAAAGCTCTAGCTATCGCCGCCTATTCTTCTTTCTCAGGCGGCACAATTGCGGCGATTTTCTTGCTCATTGCCGCCCCATCACTCGCGGTCGTCTCTTTGGCTTTCCAGTCCACCGACTATTTCGCCCTTATGGTTCTTGGCTTGACGGCCGTCGCCGCATTCGCGGGAAAGGGAAACATAGTAAAAGCGTTGTTGATGACAGTCCTCGGCTTAATGATCTCGACTATCGGAACCGATCAGACTCAGGGTATTCAGCGATTTACGCTGGGCATATTGGATCTGACGGACGGAATTTCTTTCTTACTTCTTGCTATGGCGACTTTCGCGTTATCTGAAGCATTAATGCAAGTCCTAAAACCCAAATCAGACGCCGACCGAAAACGCGAAATGGAAGCACAAACCAATTTGGGTTCCATGAAAATTTCACGGAAAGAGAAAATGGAAATGATACCGGTTATTGGTCGCTCTTCCGTTCTCGGTTTTATCGTAGGAGTTTTACCAGGCGCTGGCGCCACCATTGCCTCTTTTCTTGCTTACGGTATGGAACAACGTTTAGCGGGCCCAGAAAAAGCAAAAGAATTTGGAAAAGGTTCTGTTCGCGGCCTCGCAGCACCTGAAACTGCTAATAATGCTGCCTGTTCAGGTTCTTTCGTCCCACTACTGACTCTTGGAATTCCAGGTTCGGGGACGACAGCTATAATGCTCGGTGCGCTGATTTCTTATGGCATCCAACCGGGGCCCCGTTTGTTCATCGAAAATCCGGCTGTTTTTTGGTCAGTCATTATCTCTATGTATATTGGAAATATAGTTTTGCTTATTTTGAACTTACCACTTATCCCCTATATCGCCCGTATATTAGCCATTCCCGCGACTATTCTAGTTCCGATGATTTTGTTCTTTTCTTTGATCGGCGTGTATTTCGTATCTTTCAACACATTCGATATACAATTGATGGTCATTTTTGCGTTGGTGGCCCTTGGCCTAAGACTTCTAGAATTTCCAATGGCACCTATGTTGCTTGGGTTTATTCTTGGTGGGATGATGGAAGAAAACCTGCGCCGAGCACTCTTGATCAATGACGATTCCTGGTCATTTCTTTGGGAACGTCCTCTTACCTTTAGTATCCTGGCTTTCGCAGCTCTTATTCTCTTTATGCCGATGATCACACCACGTCTTCGTACTATTTTTTCGAAAAGTAGAGGCCTTCGATCAAAGTAGTCTAAGACTAAACTGCCGCCATTTTAGCTGTCGCACCTTTAAGCCGAAGAGAAATAACAAATATGATGCAAAGATTAATGACGCCTGCAGCAGAAGCATAAGCAAAAGCGGCTGTATAGTTGCCAGTTAGGTCATAAATATAGCCTCCTAAAAATCCGCCGAGGCCCATCCCGATCATGCC
Source organism: Sneathiella sp. (assembly GCF_036960985.1). Lineage (NCBI taxonomy): Bacteria > Pseudomonadati > Pseudomonadota > Alphaproteobacteria > Sneathiellales > Sneathiellaceae > Sneathiella > Sneathiella sp. The sequence continues at coordinate 138,774 of NZ_JBALWD010000001.1, forward strand.
AAAAAAAACACCAAATCCCATTGCACGGCCTGTCATCCGAGGCGGCGTCATCGCTTGTAAATTTACGATAAGAGAAGTCATAACGCCGGAATAGAAAAACCCGAAAACTACGGCGAGCCCGTATAACCCAACCAAATTCGTAATCTGCGGGAACCAGACCGCCGACACTGTTTGACCCAGCGACATTAATGCATAGGTTCGAAGGGCCCCCAAACGATCACAAAGGCCGCCGCCGGCAATCCGGCCGACTACACCCGAAATCATTAGAACCATAAAAATACTCGCGGCTGTTTTAGGATCGAACCCCATATCCGAAGTTAAGGCAACGACATGTACAATCGGTACTGCCATGCATTGACAGCAAAACAAAATTGCAAGTCCTAGCCAAGAAATTACTTCCGCGGGTTTCATGGGGTAATGATCCTGTGGCGCTGAATGATCGTTCGGATTATTTATCGCCGCTATCCTGCTAGGCGATTCCCGAACCATCCAGGCAAGCGGCAAGCCCATAATCAGAAAAATCAATCCCAAGACAAGATAGGCCGTGTCCCATCCATAACCAGACGTAATTAACCTGGCCATAAAAGGAAATACTCCTTGTCCAAACGCTCCGCCAGCCGCGACGACACCAATGGCCAATCCGCGTTTATCCGTAAACCATTGTCCAACTGAGGCCATTAATGGTGCGCCGACTGCGCTAAAACCTAAAGATCCGAAAAGGAAATAGTAGAGATAAAATTCCCAGAGGGTTTGCATTCGGCTCAATAAAACCATTGCGACAAACATGGCCAAAACACCCATAAGCGCGAGTCGTCTAGCACCGAATTTATCAGCGATAAATCCCAGAAATATACTGGACAAGGCGCTGGAAAGAGCCATCGATGTGTAGCCAAAAGAGACTTGCGCACGGGACCAACCAAATTCAGCACTTAACGGCTTTAAGAAAACGCCTACACTGCCCAAACCCCCAAAGGCGAATGTGCTCAGCATAAAAGCAACCCCAACCATAGTTACACCATAATAGGGCGCAGATCGCATATCGATCATCCTCTTTTTATTGATTGTTATGACTATTCAAAGATAGCCGATGAGGAAGTCAAGAATGAACGCCCATAATTACGAAGGCAAGGTAAATCGATGACATTATGATTATCGCCACAGCACGATGTTCTGAAACCTTGTCAAGGCCCCGTCTCTCCATACTCAATTATCGTGATTGTTTGTTAAATTGCTCGCTTCGATAATACATTGTATTCGGCGCGATCTAAAACATCAGAGGGACGTGCCCGCAGCCTGTCTGCCGGAAAATGTGCGATTGCGGTAGTTCCTTCCTCAAGCTTACTTGAGAATTCGAAGGATCCACCATGTTCTGAAATAATCAATTGAACAAGAGAAAGTCCAAGGCCGGTTCCATCCGTGTTTCGGGAATATTTGTCATCCACCTGACCAAACTGCGACAAAGCGTTTTCGATATCACCACCATCAATGCCTATACCCGTATCAACAACTGAAACAAACATGCCTGCGTTCTCGCTCAGACCAACAGATAATGTTACCCGACCGCCTGGATTTGTAAATTTTATAGCATTCGACAATAAATTGGAAATGATCTGACGGAGACGGGTATCATCCGCATAGAGATACGGTAAGTCCTTAGCAATATTTACTTTCAAATTCACGTCTGCTTCTCTCGCTGTCAGCGACAACATATTCACACTAATTTCCGTCGCAGATTTTATGTCGAAAGCTTCTTCGTAGAGCCGTAACTTACCCGCTTCAATTTTTGCAACGTCAAGTATATCATTTATTAGGTCGAGCAAATGCTTGCCTGAGGTATGAATATCGTGAGAATATTCTCTGTAAATAGGCGACCCGATGGCGCCAAAAGACTCATTTTTAAGAATATCTGAAAAACCAAGAATAGCGTTGAGCGGTGTCCTCAGTTCATGGCTCATATTAGCAAGAAATTGGGATTTTGCTGCATTCGCCACTTCAGCATCTGTTTTTGCCTGAATGAGTTTACGCTCTGTTTGCTGACGCAAATCAATTTCTTTACTCAAACTTTGGATGGCCGGCAACCAGGAGGACAACCCCTTTGCTGCCAATAAACTGCCCGGGAAATAAAAGACCAGCGCCATCATGGTTCGGTAATTAACAGCATATGAAAATTGCTGCATACTGGACATATTAAGCGCCAGAATTACTTCGGCGGCATAGTCAACGAAGGTTCCTAAAGCTATCAGTGAAACGCCCCACATCATATAGTGGTAGCCTTTGTCGACAGTGGTCATCCTTTTGCGACGCCAGAAAAGAAAAAGCGGCAGAGACAAAACACCGACGAACACAATCAAACTCGGATGAAAAAAGGCAGACACTAGTTCCATAAAATCCATTGGCTCACTAAAAACACCTAAAACTCTAGTCCTAATTCTTCCAATATAATGCGCAGTCCCTAATAAACCCTGAACAGACATGAGCATTAATGGTGATGTAATTACTACAAATTTTAGCCAACTAATTGATATCAATAGAGTTCAATATTTTACCAAACGAGCAAAAACTAACATCCATCATGATTACAAATATGCAACGCGACAACTCGAATCTTCCCCAAACCCTTGCAATTAAACGACTCTCAGCGTGTTTACATTGGCCTGCAGCGAAAAGGAGTGGTAGTAAGGAATACTTGGGATGCCTTCTCGCCAACGACCATAGATAAAAAAACAAAAATGAAACAATCATGACCGTCGCCCAATCCCTCAGGGACAGCAAAACTTCTCAAGGCATTGCCTGGATGATTTTGACAAGTTTTCTTTTTGTCGGTGTCACTTGTGTTGTCCGCTATCTGGGAACTAGTATGGCTGCAACTGAAACTGCCTTTCTCCGCTACCTATTGGGGACCTTGATGATCTTACCTTGGGTCATTCGGCAATTGGGAGAAAAACTGGAAGCTCAAACAATCAAGCTTTATGTCATTCGAGGATTAATCCATGGCGTCGGCGTTATGCTCTGGTTTTTTGCCATGGCACGAATTCCAATCGCTGAAGTAACAGCAATCGGCTACGTTTCACCAATCTTCGTAACTATTGGCGCTGCTTTGTTTCTGGGCGAAAAGCTTCATTTAAGGCGGATAGGTGGGGTTCTTTGCGCATTAATAGGGGCGCTAATCATTTTGCGCCCCGGATTTCAGGAAATCGGTTTGGGTCAGTTAGCTCAGCTTTGTGCCGCGCCTCTGTTCGCGACTTCATTTATTATCGCCAAGAAACTTACCGGCACACAAAGTTCCACTATGATTGTCGGAATGCTCTCAATCGGTTGCACAATTACATTGTTACCGGGGGCTATCCTGCAGTGGCAAACACCGACCTTAGTAGAAATTTTGTGGCTTGCCCTCACCGCAGCGCTTGCAACTGCCGGGCATTATACGCTGACCAAAGCTTTTCAGGCGGCCCCCATCACGGTGACACAGCCTCTCGGCTTCCTGCAGCTGGTTTGGGCGGCGCTTTTAGGAATGCTGTTGTTCGACGAAGCGCTTGATCCGTTCGTTTTTATTGGAGGTGCCGTCGTCGTTGGCGCCGCAACCTATATTTCACATCGTGAAATGCAGGTCGCGCGCCAGCTACGCACGCCGCCCGCCATGGCAACGAAAACTTAGCGCGTCGCTCGAAAGGGCAATCCAACAGTTATTTACTCTGTGACGTAGATCGATTGTTTGGGAGATGCCATTACGCGACGGACCATTGGTTCGAAGAATTCCAAAGGAGCAGATACGTAATTCTTGTCAAACGCCGCTTGATCATAAGCTTCACAGAAATGAGCGCAATCTTCAAAAAATTCGTGACCGCGATACTTTTCCCTCATATCCCGATCCAAGCCGATGTGATGGAAAAAATAGTATCCTTGAAATACACCATGTGTTTCCAGGATCCAATGAAGTTTAGAAGAGACAAAAGGTTTCAGGATAGCGGCGCCGATGTCCGCATGATTAAACGTCCCCAAAGTATCCCCTATATCATGCAGCAACGCCGCGACAACATACTCTTCATCCTGACCATCTTTATGGGCCCGTGTTGCTGTTTGCAGTGAATGCTCCAATCTATCAATTGGAAATCCGCCAAAATCTCCTTTGAGGAGCTGCATATGGTCCAAGATACGACCAGGTAGCTGTTTTGAGTATGTTTTGAAATGATCGACGATTATCTGATAATCTTCCGACTTACCTTCCGTCATATTCGTAAAACCGGCGCGTGGATCCGACATATCGTTCATAGTGCCACTCCTTTTTTCTTTATTTATTTTGTCAACTATTCCACACTAATGTTGTCCATTTTTTGTCTGAGGTCCAGACCGAAACAGGTAATTAATTCGACGAAACAAAAAATAAGGAAGAAAAAATGACCGTTCCTGTTGAATTTCACTTCGATTTTGGTAGCCCAAATGCCTATCTCTGTCACAAACTAATACCGCAGATAGAAGGTCGAACTGGCACCAAATTTTCATATTTTCCTATTCTGCTAGGTGGTGTTTTCAAACTTACGAATAACAAATCTCCGATGGAGCAATTTGCCGGTGTTATGCATAAACGAGACTATATGCAAAAGGAAACAGATCGTTTTCGGCGCGACAATAATTTGACCGACTATGCTAGTAATCCACATTTTCCTGTCAATACAGTTCAAACTATGCGCGGTGCCATTGTCGCTCAGGGCGAAGGATATTTTGAAGCCTATGTAGATGCTGTTTTTCCCGGGATGTGGGAGCAATCTTTAAAAATGGATGAAGCCGCTGTCATTATACAGACGCTGAATAGTGCGGGTCTCGACGGCAATCATATTCTGGAGCGAACCCAAGACCCGATCATAAAAACGGCGCTTATCGACAATACGAACAGGTCCGTCGAAAAAGGTAATTTCGGATCACCAAGTTTCTTTGTTGGCGAGGAAATGTTCTTCGGAAAAGACAGGCTTGACGCCGTTGAACAGGAAATCAACAGACAGGCTTGATTGTTAGCCGGATGGTGCAAGCGGTTCTTCTTTAAAAGCCGCCCTCCGAGGGGGCATCTGGAACAGTTGCCTTTACTTCGCCGCCAAAAAGTGTGGCGAAAAACCCGATAATCAAGCCGATCAGTGCCCCTTCCAAAACAAACCAAAAGGGAGATGTCGCGTAGAAGTCAGAGCCAAAAATTGATACAATAATGCTTTGAAACGCGTCATAGGCAAAGAAGGTCAGAACGAAATTCATCCAACCGCCGATGAGCGGCGCCCTGAACCACCAGGGTAGCGGTAAATGCAGAAGCGGATGCCAAGTGATAACGCCAAAAATACCGATGACCGCGCCAACGGTAATGTACCAAAACAGAACGCCCCATCGTAGCAAGGTATCACTTTCCGGCGATAAATACGGCAGCAAAAAGAATCCCGCTAAACCGAATATCAGTCCGATCAATTTACCAATTCCAATTCTGGTGATTAACGAGGGGTGTATCGTCATGTCAAACTCCGTTTCTCATGAAACTAGGTCGGTAGTTTACGCGACTTACCCAACCGCCGAATTGAGCTAAATCAATAAAAATGCAGTTGCCTTTTCCTTTTGGTGAACCAAGTCAGACTCAATTCCGTATATTAGAAAACATGCGTCGATGAGTATCCGCTGAAAGATTTCAACAAAGGGCCGGCCAATGAGACAAATAAAAACTCTAATTACCGCAATTTTTTTCAGCCTTGTTTGTACAACAATTTCCGTAAAAGCTGGCGCCGAAGAAATCAACAAGGGAGATGCGGCCGCCTTTCAAGAAATAATCACGTTCCAAATAATGGCGTTTCAGGCGGACAATGCTGATGCGGCCTTTGCTTTTGCAACACCAAAGCTCCAGGAAATATTTCAGTCGCCTGAAAATTTTATTTCGATGGTTCGGCAAGGCTATGCACCTGTTTATCGTCCAAAGTCTTTTGAGTTCGGGCAGACGGAATTAAAAGATGGCCACCCGACACAAGTTGTCACGATTGTCGGTCCAAGCGGTACCTTATGGGCCGCGCTGTACACATTCGAGCAGCAACCAAATGGCAGTTGGCGCATATCGGGCGTTTATCTTGTAAAGCAGCCTGGTGCCGCCGCTTAAACGCTCTTAATCTGAAGCTTGCCGAGTGCGTGAAATCTCTTCATAGTTATGCGGTCTGGTTCAAACTGTTGAACCGTTGGAACTATGATGGAGTATTTTATGCGGACGGAACGCGAAGGTCTATTTGTCCCGCCCCTGACTTTCGCGAGACTTCCTTATAGTCAGGATTTTAACGCCGCGGATATTGCAATCCTTGGACTTCCCTTTGATTGCGGGACACACCCGACACGCGTTGGCGCGCGCCTCGGTCCGAACGCTGTTCGGCAGGAATCTATCCTTACACTAGAATTGATCGAAGATGCTCATAATGATCCCCTTACCGCACTTAGCGCAATTGACGCAGGAGATGTTAATTTTAGCGGCGGTGGGATTGCCGATATCAACAATTTCTACGGTGCTGCCGAAGCGGCTATGGCCGCCATTTTCGAGGGAAATTGCACTCCGGTTACGCTTGGGGGTGACGGCGCAGTTACCCTTCCTCAAATGCGCGCGGCGTCAAAATTTTTCCCGGGGTTAACCGTTATTCATTTTGACGCGCATACGGATACTTATCCTTTAAAAAACAATGACCACTTCGACAATGCAACGCCGTTCACCCATGCGGCCAATGAAAATCTGATTGACGTCAACGCGTCTGTCCATATTGGAACCCGTGCTCCGGTGAATGCCACGGCAAGCACTCAATTTACAGAAAGTCTCGGCTATCGTGTTTTACCGTGGTCGGACATCTCGGGATTACCCGTCTCTGAGGCCAACCAGCTAATTAGGTCGACGACAGAAGGGAAGCCTATTTATCTTTGCTTTGACATGGATTTTTTTGATCCGTCCGTCGCCCCGGGAGTTGCCACCCCGACGCCCGGCGGCCCGACGACTTTTGAAGGCCTGCAAGTCCTGAAAGGCCTTGCTGGGTTAAATATTGTCGCTTGTGACATCAATACGATGAGCCCGCTTTATGATCAGAACGGGGTGACTGCCCAGCTCGCAGCTACCGTGGTGATGGAATGTATGGAGTTGGTCCGCCGCCGCTAACAATCTCTAATCGAGCCGACGGTCAATGAGGGCCGCGGCTGTATTTTCTTCATTAACAAGATACGCATTAATTGCATCCCCGCCGGTCATGTTTTTATCTGCATCCAATCCATCCGCATGCCGGATAATGTTCAGGCAAAACCAACCCAACGCTCCTTTTGACGGTTTGATTGATTGTTCATAAGCAATAGCTTCAGCTTCTTTGTTCGCCAGCAGCTGATTAGGAGCGTCCGTATCAACGCACATGGGGCGTCCAATACCGATGAAGTCGACATTTCCTTCCAACAAAGCGGCGTCCATAGCGGCGCGGGTACGAAATCCACCGGTTACCATAAGGGGCACTGTTGTCGCTTCCCTAATATTTGCGGCGTAATCCATAAAGTAAGCCTCACGGGCTATAGTTGTTCCCTTGATTTCGTCAGCCCCTCGTCCGCCAATCATCATTGCTGGGTTTTCATAGTTTCCACCGGAGATTTCCAGCAGATCAACCGTGTCTTCTTCAAGCCACTTAACAACCTGAAGACAATCTTCATGACTAAATCCGCCATTTTGGAAATCCGACGAGTTCAGCTTGACTGAAATCGGAAAATCCGGACCAACCTCCTGTCGGATCGCCTGGACGACCTCACGCAATAATCTGGCACGATTCTCAAGCGGCCCGCCCCATTTGTCCTGTCGTTGATTGGCGAGAGGTGACAGAAACTCCGAAATCAGGTACCCATGTGCACCATGAACTTGAACGCCAGAAAAGCCGGTTTCTTTCGCAATGCTGGCCACATGAGCAAACCGCGCGACGACATCTTCAACTTCTTCCGCGGAAAGCGCCCTGGGACGCCCAAACGCACTATCCGGCAATGCCAGCGGAATTTCCGATGGCGCCACAGGTTGCGGATTAACCCGGCGAGGTGTTTGCCGTCCGGCGTGCCCGATTTGCATTAAAAGCAGGGTATTATTAGCTGTACCCGCCGCAGCGAAGGCCCGTAATTCTTCTATTCCACCATTTTGATCAATGACCACATTGCCCGGCCGCTCAAGAAATCGACGGTCGACCTGGACATTTCCAGTCACAAGTATTCCAGCGCCTCCTTCAGCCCATTTGCGGTATAAAGTTTCATGCCGCGCCGTGGCCCGGTTCATCTCATCGGCCAGGCCTTCCGTCATTGGTGCCTTGGCAATTCGATTTTTTACAGAAACACCGCACGGAAGCGTGAGAGGCGAAGAGATATCAATAGTCATAGTATTTCCTTATTTCGTCATTCTTATTGTGACAATTTCTATTTGAAAATTACCGGCTTTTCACCGTTAGATCAAGGCACCGCGTACGAAGGCTGGTAACAATACAGTGGTTAAAAGTTTCCGGTTTGAAAATCCTCTACAGCTTGCTGTATTTCTTCAAATGTATTCATGACAAACGGACCGTAGCGGGCAACAGGCTCGCCAATCGGTCGTCCCGCGACTAGTATCATCCGCCCACCCTCGCTCGACGATAGCTGAACGCTGTCGCCATCTCTCAAAATGGCGAGATGATGTTTCCCAACAGTCGTTCCGGCCACATTGACTGATCCATCAAATACATAGACAAAGGCAGTATGTCCGGGCTTGATAGAGTGCCTGTAGGATCCGCCGGTTTGCAGGGTTATGTCGATATATACCGGATCAACAGAAACGTCCGTGACAGGGCCGCGAACAAGTCCTTTTAATCCCTCGACTTCACCCGCCAGCACCCGGACTTCACCGTTTTCTATCTTGGCAAAGGGCACGTCTTCTGGCTCAATATTCTGATAACGCGGTGTGCAAAGCTTATCTTTGGCGGGAAGATTAACCCAAAGCTGAAACCCGCTCATCTCACCTTCTCGTTGTTCCGGCATTTCCGAATGCAGTATGCCGCGACCTGCCGTCATCCATTGGACACTTCCCGGTCCAAGCACACCTTCTGCGCCAGTTGAATCTTTATGACGCATTTGTCCCGCAATCATATAGGTAACCGTTTCGAAACCCCGATGCGGATGTTCGGGAAATCCCGCAATATAATCGTCGGGATTTTCGGTGCCAAAATTGTCGAGCAATAAGAAAGGATCAAGTTCCGATATGTCGCCGGATCCAATCGAGCGCCGAAGTTTAACGCCTGCACCATCCGAGGCAATCTGTGATTTAACGACACGCGACACAGTGCGAGCAATTGCCATTTGGAACCTATCCTTTAAATCATATTGGAACGATCAGTTAGATACCCTTTTCATATAGGCATCTGTTAATAATTTTAAAGCCCGACGCTTTGATTGCCATTCCGTCCTACCCTCTTCCAATAAATGGCATTTTTGTCGCCATTATTGTCATGAACTGGACATTGGCGTCCAAGCTTAAACTGTCCATATAAAGAACAGCTGACGCCACATTTTCTACATCCATCACGGGCTCTGGAGCCAGTTTAAGATTGGCTTGCGGAACGCCCTTCTTGATCGTTTGCGTCATTTCAGTTTCCGCATTGCCTATATCAATTTGACCGCTGGCGATATCATACGGTCTTCCGTCTAAGGACAGACACTTGGTCAATCCCGTAATAGCATGCTTGGTTGACGTATACGGCGCGCTAAAGGGGCGCGGTACATGCGCGGAAATCGATCCATTATTAATAATGCGCCCCCCCATTGGCGTTTGATGCCGCATAATTCCAAAGGCCTCTCGAGCGCAATAGTAAGACCCATTCAAGTTAGTATTTACGGCGCTTTGCCAAGCCTCAATCTCCAGTTCATCTGGCGGTACTGGGCGGGTACCCATACCTGCATTATTGAATAGCAAATCCAATCGACCGAATTCATTCTTTACCTTGGCAAACAACGCTTGCACAGAAGCCGGATCAGCAACATCGCTGGGAATTACCAATGCATTGGCACTATTGTCGCCAGCCATTGATTTGGTTTCCTCCAGGGGCTGTTCGCGGCGCCCAGTAAGCGCCACTCTGTAGTCATTTTTGAGCAACGCCAGCGAAACTGCGCGACCAATTCCTGTTCCTGCGCCAGTAACAATCGCAAATTTTGTCGTCTTCACCATGTCTTCTACCCCTAGGTCCAAACAATTTGGCACAGCATAGGACTGTCTTCTTGCTGAAACAATATGAAAGCGGTTAGGCTACCTTCATAAAGCGGGCGCGCTAACGGAATGAGAAAGCTGGACTTGATAATGAATTATCAATTGATCGTCCGATTTATCAAAGAAAAACTCAACGACCCCGCCCTCTACTGGCTCGCTCTCATTGTCGGCACAGCAATTAATTGCTATGGCCACTTACTTGTTCCTTGGATGAGATCCGGAAAAAATCCCTTTTTATTGCTTCTTCACGAGCTGGACGTCAGACCATATCTCACAACATTTACAATCCTGATAACATATTGTTTTCCATTTGGTGTGGCCCTGTATTCTTCTGTGGGAACCCGATATAAAAATCGACGATTGGAATCAATTGCCGATTTTCCTGATCGGAACCCAAGCCCGGTATTTCGGGCAACGAAAGACGGAAAATTCGTTGAAGTTGGAGCGGTAACGAGCCGATTTTTCCGCTCTTACAACATTACAACAGCGCATGATCTAGTTGGTAAGGAAAACTGGCAAAAAATTACGAACAAGGAAGCAAATGCGGATCGATTTGAAATAGATTTCAAACCTGAAGGCGCCCGTTATCTTGTGGCTCACGCGCATACTAACTCTGATCAGATCAATGTCTATTTAACCCGGATTTCTCATTAGATGGATTGTAACCTGGCGGCTCTTTTTTCCGCCTGGCCGGCAACGAGGCGCTTCTTTCTTGGCGCCGCCATCCAAACAGCGAATATTGATAACGCTGACATGCCAATCACGACATAAAAAGCTATGTGATAATTTCCACTATTGTCATAAAATAGTCCTGTTAGCCAAGGACCAACAGCGCCCCCAATCAACGCCATAGTGCTGATCATGCCAAATATCACGCCATAGCCTTTACCCTGGAACACATCGGCCGGCATGGAGCCATAAACCGTGGCCGCGCCATAACCAATCCCCTGCAAAATAACCATCGCATACATCATCGTCAGGCTGGGCGTCGTCTCCATCGCCAACAGTAAAAAACTGCAAATCATGAAACCAAGTAACGAAATTGACCATACCCACTCCCGACCCAACCTATCTGAAAGGTGACCAAGATAAATCTGGCTCAAAACACCGGCGAATCCCACTAATCCCAAAGCAAACGCCGCTTGGATATAAGAAAAACCAATTTCAATCAGATATTTGGTCTGATGAACTTGCACTGCATACCAGACATACAACGCTGAAAAACAAGCCAACGACATCCACCAAAAAGTCACAGTCTTCATGGCCTTTAAAATCGTCCAGTCCGTCTGAACCCATTGGACGTCAACTACCGGATCTGCCGCAATTTTATGCCCCTGAGCAATTGCATCCTCGGGCGAAAAATCTCCATCCGGATATAAACCTAAATCCGCCGGTTCTTTTCTTTGCAAAAAGAAATTTAGCGGTAAAACAATAGTAAGAAGTAGAATGGCCATCAACCAACAAGCTTGCCGCCAGCCTTCCAGATCGATGGTTTCTTGGATGAGTGGCATCAAGATTATGGATCCAATCCCAACACCGGAAAAAGCAAGCCCGATGGCCAGCCCTCTCTTGCGTTGAAACCAGTTAGGTAAAAACATAGACTGCCCAACATACGTCACGACGATTCCCGTACCAACCATCAGAACACCCAGAGTTAGGTAAAAATGCCATGGTTCCGTCGCATACGTTGACAAAACCAGCCCAGCGCTAACAGAGATGGCCGATATCGATAGGAGATACTTAGGCGCTATATACTCCAGCAATTTGCCAACAAGAGGGGATAAAAAAGCCGCGACAGCAAATCCAATTGAAAACGCGGCCGCCGTTGTCGCTCTATCCCAACCATATTCGTCCAAAATAGCAGGAAATAGGAGAGAAAATGCCGTTCGAACATTCACGCCGATTCCCATTGTAACAAAGACTATGGCGACAACTACCCAGCCATAAAAAAAGGGACTTCCGGCAAGTTTAGCGTCAAGACCGCCAAGCGGCTTTTTTGCGGACGGTTGAGACATGGAATATCCTTGTTATTTTTATTTTGACCGGCATACCTTCTCGCCTTAGGCATAAACCTTACTCCAGTATCGGATTCAAACGAAACGAAATCAGGCGACTTGACTTACCGTTCATGATTTGTATAGTCCGGCGAGGTTCGCAAGGGAGCCTGCCCGCCCAAGATGACATCACCTTGTCGAGATTTTTTTGCGCTTCTCTATTTTTTACTTTCAAGTTTGGCCTCGCGGGATGCCTGATAAATTGAAGGAACAGAAAATGGAAACTATTGCCTCCCGATACCAGCCGCACAAATCACTTGCCGAACTCAAAATTCGCAGCAAAATCATGCTAAAATCGGCCAAATCGGAAAATCCGAAAACATTAGAACTTTTCGCTCAGAATGGCGCTGTCGACGGACCGTATAAACATAAAGATGGTCTTAAACTTGTGTCCAAAAGGGCCGGATTTAAAAATTGGCAACATGCTAGTCATGTTTTATCTGGCTCCGCTCAAATTGGTGAAGACATGGGCACGCTATGGTATGATGGGAAATGCCAAGTATTTCTGAACATTTGGTGTAGAGATTATGCTGAAGCGAAGAACCAACATTTGTCGCATTCAGGGAAATATATTGTTCCCTTTAAAACCCAATTCATCATCGTTGATGACGAATACATGAATGCACTAGGTATAAAAATAGAAATCGGTGATTTCGCCACCAATAAAGACCGCGACTTCGCTGGGCAATACGGAACGAAAAATTGGGATAATTACACATTTTCTCGGATCCAGTTTGCATTGGGCAAAGCTGTCGACTTTTAAATTAAAGAAATCAGACGAATTGATTGCTTAAAAACAATCTGCCCGTTATTACGAATATCAACGTATACTTGTTATTCACCCGACGGCAAGCGAAGCCTACTAAAGAGACGGCTTCGCTTCGCTATTTTGATTTTCCACATTGTGAGTTTTAGCATGTCATCGCAACCGTCAAAACTCGGATTTATTGAGCAAGTTTCCTTACTTGCCCTGATGATCTCCATGGTAGCGCTTTCTATTGATGTGATGCTGCCAGCACTTTACGACATCGGGCGAGATCTCAATGCGGGTGACGCGAATGAACGCCAATATATCGTCGCGGTTCTTTTCCTTGGTATGGCGATTGGCCAGTTGATCTACGGACCTGTTTCCGACAGTACCGGGAGAAAGCCGGCAATTTATTTCGGTTTTGGCCTTTTTTTGCTGGGCACCCTACTATCCATCTTTGCCACAAACTACGACATGATGCTGATCGGTCGGTTTTTGCAGGGTCTCGGGGTTGCTGGACCTAGAATTGTCAGCCTTGCCCTTATCCGTGATCAATACGAAGGCCGTGAAATGGCCCGTTTTGTCTCGCTTGTGATGACCGTCTTCATATTGGTCCCTGTTCTTGCCCCAGCTCTCGGACAAGTCATTCTATTCGTTGGTGACTGGCGGATGATCTTCGTGGTTCTTTTTATTCTTGGTTTCGGTGTCTTAGTTTGGTTCGGTATTCGACAAGAGGAAACGCTTGTTCCGTCGAAAAGGGCAAAATTATCAGCACGCCGAATTGCAGGCGCTGTTAAAGAAGTATTCTTTACGCGCGCCGCCTTTGGTTTCACCATGGTCGGCGGCTTTATTTTTAGTGCCTTTCTGGGCTACCTGACCATGTCACAGCAAATATTTCAGGACCAATATGGCGTCGGTGATTTATTCGCCGTGTATTTTGGAGTACTGGCAATTGCATTGGGCATAGCATCCTTCGTCAATGCCAAGTTGGTCATGCGGTTCGGTATGAGGAAACTGACATTTTACGCGTTGATCGCTCTCACAGCAATTTCGTTTACCTACTGGCTTTATACTTATGTACAAAATGGTCACCCGCCTCTTTGGACCCTTGTCAGCTTCTTCATGGTCACGTTCTTTTGCATTGGTATTTTGTTTGGTAATTTTAACGCAATGGCGATGGAACCTCTCGGCCATATTGCCGGTGTCGCCGCCGCTGTAATTGGCTCTTTAACAACATTTGTTTCCATGGCACTCGGCACCGTGATTGCACAGCTTTACGATGGAACAGTTTCTCCATTGATTGGTAGTTTCGCTATTTTGGGTGCGCTATCACTGGCTGCTATGATCTGGACAATAAAAACGGCACCCCATGGGAACGAGGGATAAATTCGATGTGGTCGACTATCAAATCAGTTGCCTCACTCCTTTCCAGTTACGGTCTTTTGATGCTGGCAAACGCCATGTTTTCTACGCTACTGGGACTACGGAGCAAGCTAGAAGGGTTCTCGACAGAAGTTACCGGTGTCATTATGGCCGGGTTTTTCTTCGGAATGCTGTTAGGGGCGGTTTATGCTGTCCGCGTTGTTGCCAGTGCCGGACATATTCGTGCGTTTGCCGCCTTTGCTTCCGTGATGTCTGTTTCCGTTTTAGCTCATGTTTTGATCATTGATGCAATAGCCTGGTTTTTTCTTCGGGCAATCGCGGGCTTCTGTATGGCCGGCATGGTCATGATTGTTGAAAGCTGGCTTAATGAAAGGTCGACTAATGCCAATCGCGGCCGCGTTCTTTCTCTTTATATGATGACCAACTATCTTGGCGGCGGTGTCGGACAGTTTCTCCTGACTGTCGCAAATCCAGATAGTTTCCAGTTATTTTCGATTGCGTCGATCATTTTTTCCGTGGCCTTGGTACCCATACTTTTGACGCGCGCGACCGCACCAAAACCTTCGGTACCAGAACGGATGAAATTTTCCGGCCTTTTCAAAATCTCACCTGTTGGTGTGCTCGGCACGCTTATCGCTGGAATGACGAATGCCTCTTTCAATAGTATGGGGCCTATATTTGCCACTTCTATTGGTCTGACCATCACGCAGATTTCAACGTTTATGGCGAGTATTCTGTTAGGTGGGATGCTACTGCAATTTCCCGTCGGCCGCCTTTCCGATCGATTTGACAGGCGCGGAACTCTTATCATATCTGCTCTACTCACATCACTCGCCGCCGTGGGGATTATCTGGGCCGCCGATCAAAGCTCTGTAATAGTACTATTCGCTATCGGGGCAATATATGGCGGCTTTTGTTACACTGTTTACCCCTTATCGTCAGCGCAGGTTAATGACATGGCTGATCAAGATCGCCTTGTGCAAGTATCTGCTGGCCTACTATTAGCCTACGGCGCCGGCGCCAGTATCGGTCCAATCATCGCCTCACAAATTATGGGCGTTATGGGGCCGGCTGGATTGTTCTATTTTATCGCTGCCTGCGCTGTCTTCCTTGCTCTGTTTGCCTTACTACGGATCATTCAACGTCCTTCTGGCGAACGCAAAGCAAATTTCCTGCCCTTGGGCAGCAATGGAACATCCAGCAAGCAGCTCTACAGCACCGTTCAAGCTTCACAGAACAAAAGGACTACGAAGAGTTAAAACGTCTAAGGCGCGTTTTATTTAGATATTGCCCTCTAGATAAAAAAGAATAAACTCTGCCGCCTTCAAACAATTTTTCAGAAGGAAAATCTTGAAATGAGCGTTCGAAATGGTCGCCAGTTTATCAGTATTCCAGGCCCAACAACTGTCCCTGATGAAGTGCTTGCCGCCATGCATCGCCCTCCTATCGATATCCGAACTGGAGAGCTTGTAGAAATTACAGATGGATTGTTGCACGATTTGCGCAATTTGTGCCAGACAACAGGCTTTCCAAATATCTACATTGCCAATGGACATGGCGCATGGGAAGCCGCATTAAGTAACGTTTTGTCCCGTGACGACAAAGTGCTTGTACTGGAAAGCGGCTCATTTGCAGCGGGTTGGGGACAAGCTGGCGCAACAATCGGTTTAGATGTTGAAGTCCTTCCCGGCAGCTACCAAAAAGCTGTCGAACCAGCGACAGTTGAAGCTCGGCTCGTGGCCGATGTTAGTAAAGACATCAAAGCCGTATTAGTTGTGCAAGTAGACACGGCTTCCAGTGTTGTTAATGATATTCCAGCTATTCGAAAAGCCATTGATAATGCCGGACATGATGCGTTGTTTATGGTCGATACCATTGCTTCGCTTGGTACTATGCCGTACAAAATGGATGAATGGGGTGTCGATGTCACAGTGGCAGCATGCCAAAAAGGCCTGATGATGTCGCCGGGCCTGAGCTTTACGATTTCCAATAGTAAAGCAAAAGAAAAACACGCACACGCCAACCTTCGCACCGCCTACTGGGATTGGACGGCAAGAGATGGCGACGAACATTATCACAAATATGCGGGAACACCTCCTGTCCACCATCTTTTTGGCTTACAAAAAGCCTTTGAAATGATAAAAGACGAAGGCGTGGAAAACGTTGTTTTACGGCACCATTTGCTTGCAAATGCTGCCCGTGCCGCCGTTTCAAAATGGTGCGAAGGAGGTGTATTATCGTTTAATATATCCGACCCATCCCAGCGTTCAAATTCAGTGACGACGGTCCTTGTAAATGATGAAAAAATTCTCAACGATATCCTGAGTTATTGTGACGAAAAATGTGGTGTTGTTGTCGGTATTGGCATTGCCGCATTAAGTGGTAAAGCGCTTCGGATCGCGCATATGGGTCATATAAACGCTCCAATGTTACTCGGAACACTTAGCGCCATCGAAATGAGTCTGGTGGCTTTAGATGTTCCACATGGAAGCGGCGGTGTGCAGGCAGCTATCGAGTATCTAGCCCAGAATGTCCCCGCTTAATATGCAAATAACTACGCGGGTTTAGGCGAAAATACGTTTCTAGCTTGGGAGAATCTTTATGGAAAAACCAGATCATGCAGGTGTTCGTGTTCCACCACCTTTGTATTTTTTGTCCTTTCTCATACTTGGAATTTGGCAAAGTTCCGCTTGGATTCAAGGTGAGCTAGGGGCACCATATATGCTTATCGCTGGGGGTGTCATTGCCGTCGTCGGCACTGTATTTCTATTGAAATCGGTCCGAAAGCATGAAACTTCGGGCACAAATGTTGAGCCTTGGAAGCCCACGACGGCCTTAATTATTGACGGGCTTCATCGCTACTCCCGTAACCCGATTTATGTATTAATGGCAGCGGTTTACTTAGGGATAGCAATTGCCGCATCTAGCCTGGTTGCGATCGTTTTATTGTTCTTTTGTCTACTATTAATTCGCATATTTGTCATTGCAAAAGAGGAGACGTACCTTGAAGATAAGTTCGGCGAAGAATATCTACAGTATAAGCAAAAGGTTCGACGCTGGATTTAGAGTAGCGTAAAATGAAAGTGCGAGCCGGTTATATCAATAGAGATTAATATGGGGCGCCCCCGATGACCGACGACGTAAAAACAAACGTAAAATCAAAATCCACATGGACTAGATTACTCTTTATAATTCTGTTCGCGATAACATACAGAGTGGCAAGTATCGTTCTGTTTGCAATAACAATCATACAGTTTCTTAAAGCCCTGTTTACCGGCTCACCTTTCCCGCAACTTCAATCCTTCGGTGGGTCCTTGGCAGAGTACAACAAACAGGTGGTAGAGTTTCTCTCCTATCAAAGTGACGAAAAACCATTTCCTGTTGGGGCCTGGCCTGAACAAACCGCCGCTCCGCGGCAAAAAGCAGATGACGTAATTATTGTTGCTGAACCGGTCGATGAAACGCCTAAGAAAACGAAACCGACAACGGCAAAAAAACCATCCAAAGACAGCTCGGATCAAAACGAGAAATAAACAGCCCGATACCATCTGCTGATGCTACAGGTCGCTTTCCCTTGCCTTCTAGCCGTGGCAATTATTGTCCTCGGATTGCGAACCTGTATTTCAGTTTGCACTGATCTCTACACTATGTCATGAACAGGCCAAGGTAAAACTCAACGCATAGGCTGCTAAAATGGCAAATAAACTTCAAGAACTATTAGACAAAAAACCCTTTTTGCTGGCCGACGGCGCTGTGGGGACGAACTTGTTCGCAGCCGGATTACAATCAGGCGATGCACCAGAGCTATGGAATATTGATGCGCCAGAAAAAATTCACGCGTTGCACCGCGGTTTTGTGGACGCCGGTTCTGATATTATATTGACCAATAGTTTTGGCGGTACGACGCATCGGCTTAAGTTGCATAATGCGCAGTCCCGTGTATTAGAGCTGAATATTGCAGCTGCAAAAATAGCCCGCGCTGAGGCCGACAGAGTTGCTCGACCGGTTATTGTCGCAGGGTCAATGGGCCCAACCGGTGAATTAATGGTTCCGCTGGGCGAATTGACCCCCGAAGATGCCGTTGCCGCTTTCAAAGAACAGGCAGAAGCGCTTGTTGAAGGCGGGGTTGATGTCCTATGGATAGAGACATTATCTGCGACAGAAGAAATGGAAACTGCAGTTACCGCCGCGGCCTCCACTGGCCTGCCTGTGGTATGTACCATGTCTTTTGACACCAACCGCCGGACAATGATGGGGATTAAGCCCGGTGATTACACAAAATTTTGCCAAGAATTACCCTCTAAGCCGATGGGATGGGGCGCAAATTGCGGTGTTGGAGCTGGTGAAATGCTTGAAACTCTTATTGGGCTTAAATCAACCGCACAGGAAACAGACATCATAGTCTCCAAAGCAAATTGTGGTATTCCGGAATTTAAGGACGGTGCGTTGACCTTTAGCGGCACTTTGGATGTTATGGCAGATTATGCACGTCTGGCAGCAGATGCTGGTGCTCGAATTATTGGCGGCTGCTGCGGCACCAGTCATGCGCATTTAAAAGCAATGTCAGATGCATTGGATGGCTATACGCCCAATCCGTCATTGGATATTGCCAAAATTGAAGCAAGGTTTGGCCCTGTTTGGACAATCGAACTTCCAGCCGAAGCGGGACATGGCGCAAAAGCAGAAAGCGGCGGACGACGAACAAGCCGCCGCCGCCGGAAATGAAATCTAAGCTTGAGCGCTAGGGCGCGCAGCAACAGCCGCATGCCATCTCTTCAGGTCCGTATATTCCTCTGGAACGGTTAGTTTTGCCATTCCTGAAAAATCGACTACGACCATGGCTCCAATGTCGACGACGGAATAATTATCACCGGCAATAAATTCTCGACCCGCCAAATGCGTATTCAGGTCTTCAAAGAAATTCATCACGCGTTGACGACCGCGTTCTGCCAAAGCCGGTATTTGTTCAAAATCCCGCGGGCCGGTAATAGCCCGCCCTTTCAAGCGTTCTGCAGAATTACGTAATGCTTCTGCGACAGCCATAAATCCATTCACAGTAACGTAATGGTTCCAGTCATTGATGACCGCCCGCTCTTCAGGGTTTTTACCGAACAAAGGCGGTTCAGGATGAATTTCCTCAAGATAACGATTAATGGCATCAATGGAGGAAATTCTGGTGCCATTGTCCAACTCCAGAACTGGTATGGTGCAATGGGGGTTTATTTTTTTGAAATCTTCCGACAGATGCTCGCCTTCACGAATATTGACGGATACTTTTTCAATATCCAATCCTTTTTCTGCGATAAAGATTCTTACACGCCTCGGGCTAGGAGGTCCCGGAAAATCATAGAGTTTCATTCTTTTTCTTTCTGTTTATCTGGTGCGCCCGGAAAAACGTTTAGCGAAGAAAACCTTCGAATATTTCATCATCGCCAATCATACCAACAAGCTGGTCATTCTCAACAAACAATACGGGTGAGCCGGTTTTATGTCGTACTTCGATTACCTCGCGGAGCATGATTTCCGGAGACGCTTTTGCAAAATTGGTATCAACGAAAGAATCAATTCCGGTCTCCTTGGTGTAAGAGACAATTTGTGACGCAATACCATTTGAGGTTGCCGAAGAAGGCTTGCTCAGATTGTCCAATTTCAGTCGGCAATATCCGGCACGATCAAGAAGTAGCTCATCGCCCTGGGTTGGTATGTCGGCAGTAGCTGTCATTAAAGTCCTGCCGCGAAGAACATTTAGGGGATTCATATGCCCAACAAAATCCGCTACATAGGCGTTCGCTGGATTGCGTACGATTTCTTCAGGTTCTCCATATTGAACAATGCGAGCCTGGTCCATGATAGCAATTCTGTTGCCGATTTTAAGCGCTTCATCCAGATCATGGCTGACAAAAATGATGGTTTTTTGCATTTTTTCCTGTAATGCAAGCAACTCATCCTGCAAACGGTTCCTGATAAGAGGATCCAAAGCCGAAAACGGCTCATCCATTAACAAGATGTCCGCGTCAGTTGCAAACGCCCGTGCAAGACCAACACGTTGCTGCATGCCGCCAGATAGTTCATGCACGAATTTATCCTTCCATTGATCCAATTGGACCAATTCCAACTTCTCGGCAACAATGTTGGCGCGTTCTATTTTCCCAAGTCCACGGAGCTCCAAACCAAGGCCGACATTCTCCTCTACCGTGCGCCAAGGGAGAAGAGCAAATTGTTGAAAAACCATTGATATTCGATGCATCCGCAAATGCCGAAGTGTTTTCGCATCGCAGCTTGCAATATTGATTTTCTGTCCATCATGTTCTACAAGAACGTCACCACGGGATACTTTGTTGAGACCATTAACTGCCCGTAAAAGAGATGATTTTCCGGAACCAGACAATCCCATCAGCACACAAATTTCGCCGGCCTCCACAGCCATACTAGCACCAGCCACTCCCAGGACCGCATCGGTTTCAGCAAGAATCTTTTCTCGGTCAGCACCGCTATCCAACAACGTAAGCGCGGATTTCACTTCGTCGCCAAAAATAATATCCACATCGCGGAATTCGACAACTGCCATATTACTTGCCCTCTTTTTTCTGCGTAGGCTGCTTGCACACCCGATCAAGTAATATGGCGATAATCACGATCGCCAATCCGGCTTCAAATCCTTTGGCAATATTTACCGTATTCAACGCTCGCAACACCGGTACCCCAAGCCCTGGCGCGCCCACCATTGCTGCGATGACAACCATGGAAAGGCACAGCATGATGCACTGAGTGACGCCGGCCATGATGGTTGGAGCCGCGTGAGGTAATTCGATTTTCCAGAGGATCTGCCGCCGCGTCGCACCGAACGCCTCACCTGCTTCAACAAGGGTTTTGGGAACGCCCGATATACCTAGATAAGTCAGTCGGATCGGCGCAGGGATAGCGAAAATTACTGTCGAAATGAGGCCCGGGACGACGCCCAATCCAAACATGATCATCGTTGGGATCAAATACACAAAAGTCGGGATGGTCTGCATTAGATCCAATATGGGCCGAAGCACAGTGTAAAACTTTGGCCGATGGGCTGCTAATATACCAAGTGGAACACCGACAATAACGCAAGTGAGTGTAGCGAAAATAATCAGCCCGAGTGTTCGAACTGTTTCTTCCCAGTATCCAAGATTTATGACAAGCAAAAGACAAACAACTATTAGCAGCGATAACTTCCAGCTGCGGTGTAATAGGTATGCACCTAAAGCAAATAGTCCGACAAGCAACAATGGAGGGCACCACAACATCAGGTCGACCATGCCATCAATTAAAAACGCCAGCGCATCTGAAAAACTGTCGAATATCCACGCACCGTGGTCCAGGAGAAGATTAACACCATCGCGGATCCAATTCCCTAGCGGAATTTTATGATCAGTCAGCCATTCCATGGCTTCCCCCTCTTCCTGAAACCCGTTTTAAACGGACAAGAAAACGGCCGGGACAAGCCCGGCCGAATTACAATTACATGCCCATCGCTTTATTGAGCGCTGCTTTGGCGTCACCGCCGTCGAACGTCGTTACACCGGAGATCCATGCGGCCGGTACGTCGGGTTGTTTCTTAAGCCACGCCGCTGCGGCTTTCTTGGGATCCTGACCTTCATCCAGAATTGCTGCCATAATCTCGTTTTCCATCACCAACGTAAACTGCAGATTGGAGATAAGTTTACCGGCATTAGGACATTCGGCAACATATCCCTTTCGAACGTTGGTGAATACTTCGGCACCGCCATAATTCGGCCCAAAATACTCATCGCCGCCAGACAAATATGTCATGGCGAAATTTGCATTCATCGGATGAGGCTCCCAACCAAGAAAAACCACCCATTCTTTTTTCCTGTCTGCTCGCGAGACCTGCGACAACATGCCCTGCTCACTGCTTTCGACGACTTCAAAACCCTTCAGTCCAAACGCGTCTTTATCGATCATATCCTGTATAAGGCGGTTTCCATCATTTCCCGGTTCAATGCCGTAAATTTTACCGTCCAACTGATCCTTATGTTGCGCAATATCAGCGAAGCTTGTGATACCACCGTCAGCCGCAGTTTTGTTTACCGCCAGCGTATATTTAGCGCCGGACAAATTCTTACCTGTCGTTTCAACGGATCCATCTTCCCTATATGACGCAATGTCACCTTCCATTGTCGGCATCCAGTTTCCTAGGAACACATCTATGTCTCCATTTTTTAGGCTGGCGTAAGTCACGGGCACAGAGAGAACTGTCGCTTTCGTTTCATACCCTAAAGCATCCAAAACTACAGATGCAGCAGCTGTCGTTGCCGTGATATCAGTCCATCCAACATCCGAAAAATGAACTTGCTTACAAGAAGCTGGGTCAGCAGCGAGAACGCTCGCGTTAAATCCAAACATGGATATCCCAAGAACCAGTATCCCCCGTGTTAGTTTTTTTAGCATAATTGTATTTCCTTGTTTTAATTGATCGGTTAATCGTGCGCGTCCGCGGCAAGGCGAACCATTCTCTAACCGTCTGTTAGTATTAAGTTGGCGACGTTTCTCCGAACCGGAGAATCTGGATTAACGTGCCCTGCATTCTAGACTTCTAACCAATAATTTCCATCTTGTGTTTTTTTCAAATAGCCCGCAGTCGGCGTCGCGAAATGCGTTCCGATTATGAGAGTATTTGTATCAGAGTATTTTGAATAGAAAGCTTCCCTAGTCTTCGATGATGCAACTTGGTCGTAATCAGCTGTACTCGACCATTCCGGATGCGCTATTTGACAGGGATGATGCGTACTGTCCCCCGTAATCACCGCTTCTTCTCCATTTGATCTAATTTCTACGCATACATGGCCTGGCGTGTGCCCGGTCGACGGAAATAATTTTACTTCTTCGCAAATCCTGTGGTTCATATCGACAAAATCTGCAAGCCCAGCGTCAATAATCGGCATCACAGAATCGCCAATAACATCTCCGAACTCTTCTTGAGAGGCATCCTTCCAATATGCCCATTCGTCAGATCCCATCAAATACCGGGCATTGGGGAAAGTCGGCACCCATTTCCCGTCACGACGCATGGTATTCCATCCGACATGATCTACATGAAGATGCGTGCATAAAACTGTGTCAATTGACTCTCTCGGATATCCGGCAGCGGCGAGGTCCTCTAAAAAAGTGGTTTGCAGCTTGTTCCATGCAGGGATTTTCCGTTCCTTATCATTGCCCAGACAAGTATCCACAATTATTCGTCGAGAACCTGTATCAATAATCAGAGCATGGATACTCATAATGAGTTTGCCTTCATCTGTCGCGAAATGAGGGATCAACCACTCAATTGGTTTGATAGCATCAGGTGTTGCCTGAGGTAATATAAAACGAGTTCCACCGGTCGCTTGCACTTCAACAACACGGGTAACTTTTATGTCCCCAATATTCCAGACATTCATTTGTCCACATCCCATTTTTATTATAGTTTATTTTTGAACAGTATAACGCCGTACCAAGGTCATACAAGCCACGTAACCTCCAGAGAAAAAAGTAATTATGGAATATGTTTTCGAGCCGTCTCAAATCCCGACCGTTGCTGTAAACGGAACCTCCAAACGCTTTCCGGTTCGCCGGATTTTCTGCGTCGGCCGCAACTACGCGGAACATACTCGTGAAATGGGTGGAGATCCCGATCGAGAGCCTCCTTTCTTTTTTACGAAACCCGCAGATGCTGTAGTTGATAGTGGTACAGAAATACCCTTTCCGCAGGCCACCAGCGACCTTCATCATGAAATGGAATTGGTGGTTGCTATCGGCAAGGGAGGGGCGAATATTTCCCAGGAAATGGCCTCAAAACATATTTTTGGATTTGGAGCCGGAATTGATTTAACCAGACGCGACCTTCAGCAAATTGCCAAAGATAAAAGACGCCCCTGGGACAGCGGCAAAGCATTTGACCAATCGGCTCCTTGTGCCGCTCTAACGAAAGCCTCTGAAATAACTAATATTACAAGCTCGAGAATCTGGCTCACTGTTAACGGAGAAACACGCCAATCTGCTACGATTTCAGATTTAATTTGGTCCGTCGACGAGGTTATTGCGTTTTTATCTGTTGAGTTTGCACTGAGACCAGGAGACCTGATTTATACGGGCACTCCTGCTGGTGTTGGCGCCATTAAATCAGGTGATAAAATTGAAGGCTATGTCGAGGGACTGACACCAATTTCCTTCACTTTAAAATGATCGAGACCATCAATTGATAATAAATTTTGCTGTTCTATTTTGAAATTAGGGATCTCTAGTCAAGTTTAGGGATTTCACAATGTTATTTTATCGATATAATTTTAAGAAGGGCCTCTATATGTCACAAAAAATTTCTAAGCTCCTCAGTATGCTGGTTTGTTTCCCGATCCTTTCAGGCTGTGCGGACTCTGATTATTTACCGGGAAGTATCGCTGCCTATGATGCTGAAGACTGCGCCCCAGTAGTCGAACAGGAAATTGACAGATTATCCATCGACCGCACGAATATGACGAAAATTGAGTATCTCAAAGTTAATATTGTCATGGGAGAAATTGGTGAACAATATGATTATGAAGGGTGGTTAAGTTTCAAAAATTGTAAAGGTAATTACGTCGTAAAGATGAACAGAAATTGTCAAATTCAATCCGTATACCCAAGGAATGAATGTCAGCTCGATAAAATAGTAAAGAACAGTTCTTGATATTTAGAATCGGTACAAATGGTGGTTTACCAAGTTTTTTACTGATTCGAATTAACCATGCCCACTTAAAAAAGAAGTTTTCTCAAACCATATTTTTTCAAAATAACAGGGAAATTTCGTATATTTGAAAAGAATTATAGTTAACTTTGACCTGGCGTCGTGAGCCAACCAAAAAATAGATAAAATATTATGTAAATTAACCATAAATTCTACTTTTTGAGTGGTTTCGGACCTAATTCCAACATAAACTAAGCGCAAATATCGATGTCTTGGATTTTCTCGACGTTGATTTCGCAGACAATTTTTCGACTACGGATCGGTAATTGCGCTTCAAATGAGTTTCGCTCGGCATAACCCTGGAAGATCACTTTACGGCCACACTGATATCAATTCAGTACGGGAACGGGAATTATTGGCCGAAAATAACCTGCTTCGTGATAAGAATAGACGATTAAGCGATGCTATCTTGACCCTAGTTGATCACATTGAAACCAAGTTGCCATCCCTAGAAGCACCGCGAAGTGCTGCAAGAGAAAAACCGAACAAATCTGAGCATACTTTCGAGAAACAAAAGCCGTTTTCGAGAAAACCAAAACATAAAGAACATAAGCCAAAAACAGTAGAAATCCTTGAAACATTCCAGGAACCAATAGAGTTTGCGGAACCCGCACCTGAAATGCAATTTTCAAACAATCAGAAATGTGCATCTAAATCAGAAGCGTCTAAATCTTCTGAATACAAAGTCTCACCGGAATTAGCCCCTGAAGAAATTGATCTGCTGAAATCACCTACACAAGATCGTTTTCGAAGTTCGGGTTTTGACCGTGAAACTGTCGATGTTATTGATTTGGAACCAGGCCAGGGCGCAGCAACTGAGCATCCTGATTTCTATAAAGCTGGAAACGTTTATTCTTCGGACATACCCAACTTTGACTTCACAGAAGAAGAACCCATCATCGATATTGAATTCAAACGCAAAGAAACTCTGAGGGCGGCTATGAGAAGGCGCGTAAATAGACTTCGCTGGTAATCACACTAACTTTTCGTTATGAATAATGCCAAATGTCTAAAGCCAGATTACGTCCTATGACCAAACCAACCTTGCCTATTCTATACAGCTTTCGACGTTGCCCGTATGCAATTCGTAGCCGTATGACTATCGTATATTCTGGTATCACAGTGGAACTGCGCGACATTCTTTTGAAAGACAAGCCAGAAGACATGATCGCTATTAGTCCAAAAGCAACGGTGCCGGTGTTGAAGAAATCTGATGGAACTATATTGGATGAAAGCTTTGATATTATGCTGTGGGCCCTTAATCAAAATGATCCCAATTGCTGGTTACCCGACAATGAAAGGCAACGAAAGACCATATTTGATCTCGTAGCTGAAAATGATGGTCCGTTCAAAAGTAATTTGGACCAGTACAAATATTTTGTTCGGCACCCAGAAAGCCCGAGAGAAATCTATCGGTCACAAGGCGAAGAGTTCTTGAGAAAACTTGAAGGTCTACTTTCGCAGCACGAGTTTTTAGCTTCTGACATGATAACTTTTGCCGATACGGCTATTTTCCCCTTCATTCGTCAGTTTGCCAATTCGGACAAGGATTGGTTTGATCAGTCCCCTTACCAAAAGCTAAAAAAATGGCTCTATGGTCAGATGAATACCAGCGCCTTTAAATATGTCATGAAAAAGCGGGAAATATGGACGGAGGGTACACACGGCCTACCTTTTCCGGAAGACTATGGACGCTAGTTATTTTGCTCAGTCAGGCGCCGAATTTAGTGACTGCGAAACCTATCGATATTGCCTTTGGAGGCGTTGGGGTGACGGTGCAAAAGTAACTTTTGTCATGCTCAACCCCTCGACGGCAGACGCCATGAGCAATGATCCGACGGTCGAACGCTGCCATCGACGAGCAGTTGATATGGGATTTGAAGCCCTAGATGTCGTGAATATTTTTGCGTTCCGGGCAACCGATCCAAAAGACCTAAAAAAATCTGAAAAACCTGTCGGCCCATTAAATGACGTAAAATTACTAAAAAGTGTTCAGGGCGCTAAAATGACAATATGTGCCTGGGGTGGACATGGAAATCATTTCCAAAGACATGACGAAATCGTTAGCCTTTTACGAGACCATAAAATTCCTTTATATGTCTTATCTTTAACAGCCAAGGGACATCCGGGCCATCCGCTCTATCTCCCTTATGCCAAGCAACCCTTCTTGTGGTTAACTGGATGAATTATAAACCGAAAAATGGCTAAGCTTTATTTCAATTACTCAACTATGAATGCGGGAAAATCGACGACATTGCTGCAGTCAAGTTTCAATTATCAAGAGCGCGGAATGCACCCATTATTATTTACGGCTGCGCTAGACGACAGATTTGGCAAAGGTAAAATAGCTTCCCGTATTGGGCTGGAAGCTGAGGCATTGCTTTTTGGCGATGATACGAACCTCCTTGAAACGGTTAAGAATGAATTAGAGATTCAACCTATTGATTGCATCATGGTAGACGAAGCACAATTTCTTTCGCGCGCACAGGTATACCAACTTTCAGAGATTACCGACAAGCTCCACATACCTGTTCTTGCCTACGGTCTTCGTACTGATTTTCAGGGTAATTTATTTGAAGGAAGTCAATATTTGCTGGCCTGGGCCGACGAACTCCGGGAATTAAAGACCATTTGTCATTGCGGGAAAAAAGCAACCATGGTGATCCGCGTTGATGGCTCTGGAAAACCGGTCAGCGCGGGAGAGCAAAAAGAAATCGGGGGAAATGATCGGTACGTTGCGTTATGCCGGCTTCATTTCAAGGAAGCGACTTACGTACCTGCATCAACAAAAAAAGGGAAAGAGTAAAAACCCTCTCCCTCCTATTACGTTATTAGCGGTAATCGTTAAGCAGACAGTATTGCGAACCGTTTAAAATGATAATCTGTGTTGCCAAACAACATTTCAATAGTGGTCAGCCGCTTGAAATAATGTCCGATAGAATACTCATCTGTCATACCCATCCCACCATGTAATTGGATGGATTGTTCTCCGACAAACTTTGCAGCTTGTCCAACTTGGGCCTTAACCGCTGAAACCGCTTTGCTTCGTTCTGTCGCGTCATCAAGCGCTAATTTCATTGCAACCATATCGGACATGGATTTAGATTGCTCTGCTTCCATAAACATATCCACCATACGATGTTGCAAGACTTGAAACTTACCGATAGGAATACCAAACTGCTTACGCTGTTTCATATATTCATTGGTAATTTCATTGGCCGTTTCCATTGCACCAACAGCTTCCGCACAGAGGGCACCAATTGTGCGTTCAACAACTTTTTCGATAACAGGAAGAGCCGCACCTTCTTCACCTAAGAGCGCGGAGGCAGCAACATTGACGTTTTCAAACACGATATCAGCAGCGCGCTGCCCATCAATCGTCGCATAATCACGCCGGCTTAAACCTTGGGAATCATTGTCCACGACAAAAAGGGAAATGCCTTCTTTATCTTTTGACGAACCGCTAGTACGAGCGGAGACGATGATTTTATTCGCTGTTGTTCCGTGATAGACAACTGCTTTATGACCATTCAAGACATAGCCATCTCCTGATTTACTGGCAGATGTTTCAACATCATTTAGATTAAATCGAGACTGTTTTTCCGCATAAGCAAAGGCCAGCATCAAGTTGCCTTCTATTACCTCAGGTATAATGCTTTCTATCTGCTCAGCGCTACCGCCTTCCGCGACCAAGCCGCCTCCCAAAATAACGGTACTCAAAAACGGCTCCAGCACAAGACCGCGCCCCATGCTTTCC
Organism: Sneathiella sp.; assembly: GCF_036960985.1. Classification (NCBI taxonomy): domain Bacteria; kingdom Pseudomonadati; phylum Pseudomonadota; class Alphaproteobacteria; order Sneathiellales; family Sneathiellaceae; genus Sneathiella; species Sneathiella sp. The sequence goes on from NZ_JBALWD010000001.1 coordinate 167,706, forward strand.
ATCATTATCATTGTTTCAACTGCCGTTCCGCCAAAGCCACCGACTTCTTCCGAGAAAGGGAGCCCGAGCCAACCGAGTTCAGCCATTGTTTTCCAATGATCACGACTAAATCCTAATTCTGTTTCCGTCAATTTCGCGCGCGCTTCAGGTGAATAATTGTCCTTTACAAACCGCTCTACGCTGTCTTTCAACATGTTCTGCTCATCCGAGAGTTCAAAATCCATTTTCTTTTATTCCTTATAATCCGAGAACCATCTTGGAGACGATATTTCGTTGAATTTCATTACTACCGCCATAGATTGTTGCAGCACGTAAGTAAAGATGTTCTGCCATCGGCCCATTGGCATAATCAGGGCCGACTGGTGTTTCGTTACGACCTTCATAAGCTCGTTCGGGTTCGTATGGAGCGCCATACATGCCCAAAGATTCAACAAGCAGTGATGTAAGTCGTTGTTGAATTTCAGTACCCTTAATTTTTAACAGAGAAGGCTCCGCGGAGAGATTCTTACCATTGCTTAACATAGATAAATAGCGGAGCTCGGTATATTCAAGCGCCATCAGATCTACTTCAAGTTTGGCAAGCTTCCTGACAAAATCCGGATCTTCCAAAAGATACCCATCGTCGCATTTTTCTGCTCCAGCTATTTCGCGCACACGGGTAATCTGCCTCTTTGATCTCGCAACCCGCGCAATACCGGTTCTTTCGTTGCCCAGCAAGAATTTTGCGTAGGTCCAACCCTTGTTTTCTTCTCCAATGCGATTTTCGACGGGAACGCGCACATCCTCAAAAAAGACTTCGTTAAGACTGTTTTCTTTATCAAGGCCGTAAATTGGTTTGACGGTTATACCCGGCGTTTTCATATCTATTAGTAGAAATGAAATTCCCTCCTGAGCTTTCACTGAACTATCGGTTCTTACCAGGCAAAATATCATGTCGGCATGCTGCGCATAGGAAGTCCAGATCTTCTGGCCGTTGACAACATAATGATCTCCATCGCGCACTGCTTTTGTTTGCAATGAAGCAAGGTCCGAGCCGGATCCTGGTTCGGAATAGCCCTGACACCACCAATCTTCAGAACTTAGAATTCTTGGGAGGTATTTATTTTTTTGCTCTTGATTGCCAAAGGTATAGATAACCGGACCGACCATACTTACGCCAAAAGCCATAGGTTGCGGTGCAGCAACCGACCCCATTTCATGGGCAAAAATATATTTTTGTGTAATCGTCCAATCTGTGCCGCCGTATTCGACGGGCCAATTAGGGGCCATCCAGTCTTTTTCATTTAGTATTTTCTGCCACCGAACCTGGCCTTCTTTTGTCGGATGCAAGCCGCGGTCGGCTCGTTCTTTAACGTCCTGTGGCAAAGAAGTCGCCAAGAATTCTCGCACCTCCTGCTGAAAGGCAATATCATCGTCGCTGAATGAAAGATCCATCGAGGTTTTCTCCATTATTTTTTATGGGTTTCTTGTGTGCCCATTTAACCCATATGCTAGGCCGGGTTTTTGCCCAATGCAAGTACCCGTTTCAATTTGTAAATTCGATATGATCCAAGCTGGGATTCCGTTGCGTCATTCGAGCACATAATTACGGAACGAGGACGTCGTCAACTAATAGCGACGGAATCGCACCAAACCATCACGTTCTACTTGCTGGAGTAAGCCAACTTCCCATGTAAGATAATCTTGCATGCGTTGACGAATTTCCTCTGAGTTGTTGGTGTCATAGGGTTTGTACCAGACATCATCAGCAGCGCTGAGAAGATTTGTATCGCCACTTTCAAGTTTTTGGCCCATTTCTTCCCAAGCATCTGTTCCTCCTTCCAAAACTCTGACAATTGCGTCAGGACGAAGCAGAGCAATTTCAGGGGCTGCTAAATGGGCGAGACGGCTGTCATCAGACGTCAATATGATCAACCCAACTGGGGGAATAAATATGTGATCTGTCGATAATCGTGACCGAATAGCCCAGTAAGAGCCGGGAACATGGCCCTTCCGATAGGATAAAGAGCTCGCTAAATCAATAACTGCAGTTGCCTCTCGCGACGTAAGCACGGCATCTAGCTCAAGTACAGAAATATGCGGATGCAATGGGATTGAGGGCCGCGGTTGTGGTCCACTTTCGCACCTAGCGTCGAGAACACCTTGCAAAACATAGACTTGTTGCCAATCCATCTGAGTAAGCCAAGAAGCGGTCATGATAGCCCGCGTCGCGTCATCATCCACGACCACAATCTTGGCATTTCGAACCGCAACAAACTCATCGGTGGCTTGAACAAGCTGGCCGCCAGGCGCGTGATAAGATCCTGGCAAGTGTCCGTCTAAATACTCCTCTTCCGTCCGCACATCTAAAACATACAGCGTTGTTTGATCGTCCCTCTGCCACGCCTTAACAGATTCCAGAGTTGTAAATTTTACATCGAAACGGTCCGCCACGGCTAAAGCGGCTTTTTGGCTACGAACGGCTGCAGGCAATGCAGGCGGTGGCGCGAGCGCGTCCTGCCGATGGGCAAGCTCAAAATCTGCCAGATACCAGCCCATTGTTCCATCCTTCAAGGCGCATACGGGATTAGACAAACCCGCATTTATCAAAGATTGTGCCCCAATAATACTTCGGGTACGCCCTGCACAATTAACAACGATTTGCGTTTTGTCATCAACCACCGCTTCAAAGACCCGATGAACCAATTCGGCACCCGGTATATCTATACCGCCCGGTATCGACATACGATGAAATTCCGGAAAGGGTCGGCTATCAAAAATAGCAATTGTTTCGCCTTTTTCTTGTCGTTTCGCCAACTCCTCTGCCGTTATGTGAGGCGTTTCATAGGCTTCTTCAACAAACTCGCCAAAAGCCTTGCTTGGCACATTCACTCCAGAGAACAACTCAAGGCCGGCTTCACGCCAAGCAAAAACTCCACCTTCAACAATCGCAATATTTGCGTAGTTACGCTCCTCTAACAATTTCACAGCACGCACTGCGAATTCTGTTTCTGGTCCCTGGTCAAGAAGATAAATCGGAGCAAATTTGCCGGGCAACAACCTCTCGACATCCAGCTCAAATCGGCTTAGGGGCAATGATACTGCAAAAAAGGGATGTCCTTCAGAATGCACACCTTGTTCACGAACATCTATAAGTGCGTATTCCGCTTTAGACATCATAATTTGACGTAGATCTATCGGTGAAAGTAGCGAATAACTCATGTACGGGCCTCACGTATGTCCGTGTGCGCCGGAAATACTTCCCAAACACCCTTTTTCTTATTCCAAAAGTTTCTACCGTCAAGCTGCTCAAGGCCCAGACCATACATATGAAAATTAAGAACTGGTGCGCCTTCCTCGATATGGATTGTATGAATGTCATCCGGCATCAAAGCAACACCGGTTCCGTCTTCTACGACATGCTTCCCGTATTGCTCAACGCCCGCCTCAATTCGTTTATAAAAACGATTTTCCTCTTGTCCATGAACACCAACAATGACCGCCCAAGTCGTGTGATCGTGCGGCGGGGCGTTTACGGAGCCATCAGCTGAATTTACGTACAAGGCAAAACCATGATCTTCATCCTCCGATAATCGATATAAGCAACTACGGCGCTTAAGTGTTTTTTCCGGCGGTGGAAAATCCTGAAATGAGAACAAATCTTTTTTCGCCGCCAATGTAAGTAATTCAGCTCTAATTTGCGTCAGGAGATCCGGGACAATTGCTTTCCCATCAGTCAGCTGCCGAATATTTGCTACAGTCCGCGCGACGGCTTTGTTTCGTTCTGCTTTATCTGCCATTTTCTGTCCTTTTTCTTACTATTGTAGTTAGATGGCAATTCTACGCAATAAAAGAAAATGTATGCTTCGCTTGACCTACTTGTTGCGAGGGCTCTATTTTTTACACACGTTTGAAATGAATGGTTATTTAGGTGGCTCTATAGATGATAAAAAGAATTCTCCTCGGGTTGGTCGTTACTATTGTTGTTATCTTTGGAATAGTCGTTTTCAATACTTTTACAAATAATGTAAAAAAGATTGCCGAAAATCCTATTGTGCTTTCTCCAATAGATACTGCCGCAGTAGCAAAAAGATTATCATCTGCATTAAAACTAAAAACGATCTCAACATCGAAAGAAGACCCGCCCGCGGCAGACGAATTTAATGCACTTCATGCCCTGATAGATCAGTTTTATCCCCTAGTAGCAACAAATCTAAAACGCGAAGTCATCAGCGACCATAGCCTTCTTTATACTTGGCAAGGAAGTGATCAAAGCTTGTTGCCAGCCATGCTGCTCGCCCATATGGATGTGGTGCCGATTGAACCGGGTACAGAAGAAAACTGGTCATATGAAGCATATTCAGGTGCAATTGAAGAGAATGCAATCTGGGGACGCGGGGCGTTGGACGATAAATTTTCCGTCTTCGCAATCTTGGAAGCTGCAGAAATACAGCTGGCTGCCGGCTTCAACCCAAAACGAACAATATTTTTTGCTTTTGGCCATGACGAAGAATTGGGCGGAGGCAACGGTGCTGCCAAGATTTCAGCGCTATTAGAAAGCCGTGGCATTCGATTAGCTTTTACGCTCGATGAAGGCATGGTGATCGTGGATGGAATTATGCCTGGTGTTGAAGAACCAATTGCATTCATTGCTTTGGCTGAGAAGGGATACTTGACACTTAAATTGACAGCGGTCGCGGAAGGTGGTCATTCCTCAATACCCCCTAGAAAAACAGCAATTGGGAAAATTGCCCGGGCTGTTAATCGTCTTGAAGAAAACCGGCTTCCCGCATCTCTTGAGAGCCCCGCATCGGATATGTTCGAAACGTTGGCACCGCATATGGCACTGCCACTTAAAGCTGTTATCTCAAATCGATGGTTATTAGATCCTGTGCTCATTAATGAATTGGGGAAAGGCGGGGCAACAAATGCGATGGTCAGAACAACAACCGCAGTTACCATCGTAGACGGTGGAACGAAAGATAATGTTTTACCGGCAGAAGCGATAGCAATGGTAAATTTCAGGCTTTTGCCAGGAACCACTATTGACGACGTTATTTTACATGCAAAAACGGTGATCGATGATACAGACATTTCTATAGACATAAAACAAGGCAATGAACCGTCGCAAATTTCAGATCCATCTGCGGAAGGCTTTAAACTTATTGAGAAAACAATTCAGCAGGTCTTTCCGGAGGTACTAATAGCGCCTGGCCTTATGCTCGCTGGTTCTGACAGCAAAAATTATGCGAATATTGCAGACAACAGTTATCGTTTCATGCCGGTTAGATTTGGTAAAGAAGACTTATCTCGCGTCCATGGGACGAACGAGAGAATATTGATTGAGAATTACGGTGAAGTCATCCAATTCTACAGGCAATTGATGACGAATGTGGGTGGGTGAAAAATCAGTGCTTTCGTGCCTGTACGATAATTGCGTCAATCTTGGATTCTCCCAACGCTTTTAAAGCTTCGACACGATGCAACCCTTCAATCAACACATAACGATCCTGGCCCATTCGGACCTGGATTGGTGTTTTTTGGCCGTTTTCTAAAATATCTTCGGCCAACTCATCCACACGCGAAATATTAAAGTCTTTGCGAGTTTTTACCGGGGCGTAGATTTTCTCAATATCAATGCTAATAATTTTCATAATGTCTTTCAGGCAAATGCCGTATGTCAGCGCCGATCAAAAATTCTGTCAACTGTAACTTTTCTCTTCTAGATAAGATCACAAAATCACAATACACGCGTCTTACCAACATAATTAATATATGGAGATTAAGATGACAGAAAAAGGCGCCGACGATAAGTGGGAATTCTATGAAGATCACAAACAGAAACATCACAAATGGCGCTGGCGGCGTACTGCTAAGAACGGGCGGATCGTTGGCGCATCAACACAAGGGTACGCGGATAAATTCGAGTGCATTGAAAATGCCGAACGGAACGGATTTGTTAGGGGCGATCATTCTTGATCCGGCCAAAAATAGATGAGCTGAACAAACCGTCCTGAATTGTTCATCGACCTCTTGCACGGTTTATGAGACATGTCATACTGGGTTCTTATTACAAAATGGACTTAGTATGACGCGTATTTCTATACCGTATGGTTACCGACCGTTCGTAACCGACGGTACTTTCCCCGGGAAAATTGGCCCCCTCTATTTTAAACACAACGGCGACAGTTATTCATACGGATTTCTGGCCGAAGAAAGCCACGCGAATTACCACGGTGTTGTTCATGGTGGTATGCTCATGAGTTTTCTGGACGAGGCCTTAGGACAAATTGTTTGGCGTCTCGTTGGGAAAAAGCGCTGCGCGACAATAAGCCTAAATTGTGATTTCGTTTCCTCGTCAAAACCTGGCGACTGGATCGAATTAAGAGCGGATTTAAGCCGTAAAGGACAAGCCGTTGTTTTTATCAGAGGCGAGTTGTTAGTTGACGGGAATAGAATTATGACCGCCGATGGTATATGGAAAATAATAGGGGCATAGCCAAAATGAATCCAACCCTGCCGCTCTCTTTATTTAAATCTGCTCAGCGGAATCTCACCGGACGAATTCGCCGTACGCCGCAAATGGACATCGTTCTTGATACTGGGAAAACCGTTACGGCTAAGCTGGAAAATCTACAAATCAGCGGCTCCTTCAAAATACGTGGTGCACTTAATACCGTATTATCTTTGCAATCCGAAACACTCGCAAAAGGTCTGGTAACAGCATCGGGTGGCAATCATGGGCTGGGCGTTGCGACAGCTGGAGCAATGACAGGTGCTTCGACAACTATTTATCTGCCCAGAAATACGCCTGCCTTAAAAGTAGCGAAACTTAAAAAAATTGCGACGAACGTTATTGTTGACGGTGATGTTTGGGACGACGCCAATAACCTCGCGCTGGAAGACGCACGTAAGACCGGTAAAACTTATGTCCATCCCTTTGCGGATGAAAGTGTTATAGCTGGCCAAGGCACATTGAGCTTAGAGATCCTGCAAGACAATCCTGATATCGATATCATGCTGGTCGCGATTGGCGGCGGCGGATTAATTTCTGGAGTAGCTTCAGCCGCAAAACTTATTAAACCTGGCATCGAAATTATCGGTGTCGAAGCAGTTGGTGCACCCACCCTAAAAAATAGCCTCGATGCGGGAAAACTTGTAGCATTAGAAAAAATCGACACTAAAGCCAATACATTAGCGCCCCGACAATCCGCACAAGTGAATTTTGATATTATTTCTAAAAATGTTGACCAAATCGTCCTCGTTTCGGATGAGGAAATGCAGGCGTCAGCGCACTGGCTCTGGCAGAATTGCGGTTTGGGCTTGGAGCTTTCTGCAGCGGCGGCAATCGCTGCTCTGCGTTTCGGGGCCTTTACCCCACCTAAAAACAAGAAAGTTTGCGCAATAATCTGTGGTAGTGGACCCGACGGACATTAATCTTTCGTTAACGCTACGGAATCCTTACATTGAGGGCTTTCGCTTGGATACATTACGGTTTCCGTTGACCCTTGCGGCGTTTGCAACGTAATCTTTTAAACAACTGGGAAAAGAACAATCGCTAAAGGGAGAATCATGTCTGACTTTTTGTGGGAAAAATCCTATCCACCAGGGGTGAAATGGGAAATCGAAATTGAAGAAAAACCCGTCTATTCACTACTGGACGAAGCCGTAAAAAAATGGCCAAATAATTACGCCGTCGATTTTATGGATAAGCGAATTCGTTATGACGAATTAGATGATATGATAAATCGGGCGGCGAAGGGTTTTACCGAACTTGGCGTCAAGAAAGGTGTTCATGTCGGCTTATATCTGCCAAACACGCCTCATTACATTGTTTGTTTTTTCGGTATCTTGAAAGCGGGTGGAACGGTAGTTAATTATTCGCCACTCGATGCAGAGAGGGAACTCCGCCACAAAATTGAGGATAGCCACACTGATTTTATCGTCACGCTAGATCTTGAAGTGCTTTATCCAAATATCGCCAAGATGCTCGGTAGTACACGGTTAAAGAAAATTATCGTCGGTTGCCTGAAAGAAGTATTGCCGTTCCCAAAAAACCTGCTCTACCCTTTGGTAAAGAGCAAGGACATCGCGAAAGTCCCCAATGATGATCAGCATGTTACTTTTAAGCAATTGCTTGCAAATGATGGTCGAATAGAAGTCGTTCCCGTAGCCGACCCTGCGGAAGAAGTAGCGGTTTTACAGTATACTGGCGGCACGACAGGCTTACCCAAGGGAGCCATGTTGACTCATAAGAACCTCATCGCGGCTTGTCAGCAGCTCCGAGCCATGCAGGAGAGCGATGATCCGATTTTGACCGATGGGACCGAAAAAGTACTGGCTGTTTTACCACTTTTCCACATCTATGCTCTCACGGTAATAATGAACTATGGCATTGCTGGCGGGTCAGAAATCATCCTTCATCCGAAATTCGAGTTGGATGAGGTGATGAAGGATTTAAGTAAAAAGAAACCTACCATATTTCCAGGTGTTCCTACCATGTATATGGCAATTGCCAACCATCCGGATATTGCAAGTTACGATTTATCGTCCCTTAAATTTTGCGCGTCTGGAGGTGCACCACTTCCTGTGGAAGTACAGGAGCAATTCCAACGCGTAACCGGCTGTCTATTGTTGGAAGGATGGGGAATGACGGAAACATCTCCATCAGGCACCTCAACACCATTGACAGACAAACGCGTACCCGGCGCTGCCGGTGTCCCTGTTCCCGGTGTGGAAATTATTATTTTTGACGTTGATGATAAATCGAAAATCATGCCAACGGGGGAAATTGGCGAAATCGCCATAAAAGGTCCGAATGTCATGAAGGGATATTGGAACAAACCGGAAGCAACAGAAGAAAGTTTTATCGGAGACTTTTTCTTGACGGGGGATACCGGGTATCTCGATGAAGATGGTTATATGCATATCGTTGATCGCACCAAGGATATGATTACTTCAGGCGGATTTAATGTATATCCGCGGATTATTGAAGAAGCTATATTTGAACATCCCTCTGTTGAAGAAGTAACTGTAGTCGGTATCCCGGATGATTATCGAGGAGAAGCAGCAAAAGCCTTCATTAAGCTGACACCTGGCGGCAAAGCATTCGAATTAGATGAGCTGCGGGAATTCTTGGCGGACAAGCTCGGTAAACATGAGTTGCCTGCTGCAGTTGAATTCCGGCCTGAGCTTCCCAAAACACTGGTTGGAAAGCTATCGAAAAAGGAATTGGTGGAAGAAGAAAAAATAAAATATGAAGAACGCAAAAAGGCTGACGCTTCTACATAAATACAGTATCTAATTATTGGAAAGCATCGTTTGAACATCGATGCTTTCCTTCAGGGTATTTCCATGAGTTCTTTTCTTGCCATTGATTTTGAAACAGCGAACTATAACGCAAACAGCGCCTGCGCTATCGGTCTCGTGCGAGTGGAGAACGGGGAAATCAGCCATGAAGAAGTACATCTAATCAAGCCTCCCACCCCAGAATTCTATTTCACGCAAATCCACGGACTAACCTGGGATAGCGTGAAAGAGTCCTCTAGTTTCGGTGAAATCTGGCCAGAAATAGTACCACTCTTCGAGGACGTGGATTTTTTGGCCGCGCATAATTCAGGGTTTGATGCAAAAGTATTGAAAAGCTGTTGCCAGACTTTCAGGGTCCCTATGCCGGCGAGTACTTTTACATGCACTGTCCAATTGGCAAGGAAAATGTGGGAAGTCCGACCGACAAAATTACCTAATGTTGCTCATTTTCTCGGCTTGGATCTGGATCACCATGACGCTCTGTCTGATAGCCGTGCCTGCGCGAATATCGTCATAGCCGCAGAACGCGATGGCTGGGATTTTTTTACTGGCTTCGAGAATGTCGGCGAACGTTACATCGCTGCCGAGCCGCAATAATCTCTTCTATAAATTTTCTGACTGTTTTTGAGAATGATTCCTAAAAACTATTGACGACAAGCTGGGTTCTTGTTTTAATAATGATTATCATTAGCATATTGGAGTTTCCATTGATCCGCATCAGATATCTTACCCCGGGTTCTCTCGCCAACTTACTGGTTAAAACAGCTGAGGAGCAAATGGCATTTAGATTGGTTTGTAGACAAACCTATGATGCTTTTCGATACTCAAAAAATGCGCCTCTTCTGCGAGAGCACAAAAAACGGCCGCACCGATAAGTCGGTACGGCCGCATATTTTTACGAAGCAAAAAAGCTAGGCAGCTATGCTTGTTGCTGCCTGAACTTTTTTCAAAAGCCGCCGAGCTGCATGCCGACCATGTGCCTTGGCATTTACTTTACGTGCTGCGCGTTGCTCGTTTGAACGACTGCTTTTCGTCAAACCGCTACCGCTACCGCCGCCGCCTTTTTTACGACTCTTGCCGCCTTGATTACGGCCATTCCGTGCTGATCTCGCTGTCATGTGACTAGCTCCACTCGCTGATAACTTAAATTCGAAGCGCCTTTCATAAGGGCATAAAGACAAAAGGTACAGAAAAACTTTACCTTAATGAGCATTTTTGGCCTGTTTTTTAATCTGAGGATCAAAAATCTTCAATTAATGAGAACATTAACCGAAAAAATAGCCTTCTGCGGCCATTTTTGAGCCTGCACTTCCCACTAAAATTAAAAAGGCGGCTCGAAAGAACCGCCTTTTTAATAAACTTTAGAATCAGAGAGTTAAGAAAAAACACTCTGTAGTTTCATCGCAATTCCCATATTGCCACCAATTTTTAGTTTCCCCATCATAAAGGCCGTTGTGGGGTCAAGCTCGCCTGCCGCCAAGGCTTCGAAATTCTCCTGGGTAATGGTGATCGTACAATCTGCTTCGTTATCTTCATTAGACACAACATTCGGAACAGAAGCTGCATCTACGAACACTATTCCATCATCTCCAAAATCAAATTTTAGCGTGGCATCCAAACCGCAGTCTTCTCCAATACGTTCCCGCATACCATCAGTGATTTCTTCTAGCGTTGCCATGTCAATTCCTTTCGTTTTAATCTGGTGCTGCAACATTCGATTTTCCCGATCGAGTGCCCATTTGACGTTAACGTAAACGTCAAGATTGAATCTGTCAAACACTGTTCTGGAATCCCAAACCGGTCTGGGTTAAGCTCCTACCCCGCGATAAAAATAACAAAAACCGTGGAAGGCAATAAAGATGAGTTACCGTTCTATTTTTCGCCCCGGATTATTTGATGGGCAGTCAATAGTCATTACCGGTGGTGGTAGCGGAATTGGACGCTGCACGGCGCATGAGCTCATTTCGCTCGGAGCACGTGTTGCTCTTGTCGGCCGTGATCTTAAAAAACTCCAGACGGTATCTGCGGAAATTATCGCTGAAGGTGGCTCAGCTACTCTTCATACATGCGATATACGAGATGAAGACGCAGTCAAACGCTGCGTCTCTGAAATAATAGAACAGCAAGGCCAGATTTCCGGGCTCGTTAACAACGCCGGGGGCCAGTTTCCAGCTGCTTTGGAGGACATAACTCTCAAAGGATGGGATGCCGTCATCAAAACCAACCTGACAGGTGGTTTTCTATTTGCAAGAGAGTGCTACACCCAGTGGATGAAAGATAATGGCGGAGGACCAATCGTTAATATGGTCGCCGATATGTGGAACTCCATGCCAGGAATGGCACATTCGGGCGCGGCTCGAAAGGGCATGCTTAGCCTCACAGAGACGGCAGCATTAGAATGGGCTCCTGCAGGGGTGCGCGTTAACGCCATTGCCCCTGGAATGATCGTTTCTTCCGGCATGGATACCTATCCAGACTGGTGGAAGGAACGTGTCAAAATCCGCGTAAAATCTAATCCCGTAAAACGCATGGGAACTGAATCCGAAATTTCTGCAGGTATTGTATTTCTGCTTTCTGAAGCGGCAACTTTTATTTCCGGAAGTTGTCTCCGGGTTGATGGTGCTGCGCCAAATATCCGAATGAACTGGGACATGCCCGATCACAAGAACAATAAGGCATATAACGGTTTTCATTTGGCCGTTACGCCGAAACTTTTTCAAGAGGGAGAGAACGAATGATATACGGCCCTGAGCACCAAGAAATAATTCGATCCTTAAGCAAATTTATCGACCAGGAAGTAAATCCGTATGTGGATGAATGGGAAGCCGAAGGCCAGTTTCCTGCCCACGATCTGTTCAAGAAAATGGGAAACCAAGGATTCCTTGGTGTTTGTAAGCCCGAAAAATTTGGCGGAATGGGACTTGATTATTCCTATAGTTTAGCTGTGTCGGAAACTTTAGGGCGCATTAACTGCGGTGCCGTTCCCATGGCGATTGGTGTTCAGACCGATATGGCTACACCGGCGCTCGCTCTCCATGGATCAGATTATGTAAGAGAGAATTTTCTCAGCCCGGCGATTTCGGGCGATTATGTCGCTTGTATCGGCGTGTCGGAGCCTTCAGCTGGATCCGATGTCGCCGGCATTAAAAGTTCGGCGAAAAAAGATGGCGATGACTACATCATCAACGGGCAAAAAATGTGGATTACTAACGGGATACAAGCCGATATCATGATTATGCTGGTCAACACCAGTGATGGCCCCATGCATTCCAGCAAATCGTTGATCGTCGTACCCATGGACACGCCCGGTATCACCGTCGCCAGAAAACTGGATAAACTTGGCATGCGGTCATCGGATACTGCGCAGCTTTATTTCGAGGATGTCCGTGTACCGCAGAAAAACCTCATTGGTGAAGAAGGCTTGGGATTCACCTATCAAATGCAGCAATTTCAGGAAGAACGGTTATGGGCGGCCGGGGCAGGCTTATACCCAATGGAAAAAACCATCAATGATACAATTGACTATACGCGAAGCCGAGAAGCCTTCGGTAAACCCCTCCTCGATAATCAATATATCCATTTTCGGCTGGCGGAATTGAAAACCGAATTAGAACTTCTCAGATCCCTCACCTATCGAGCCGTTGCAGAATATATGAATGGTGATGATGTTACGATGCTTGCCTCCATGGCAAAATTAAAAGCAGGTCGTCTTGGGCGCGAGATCACAGACGCATGCCTTCAGTATTATGGCGGTATGGGATTTATGAACGAAACACCGATTACCAGACAATATCGTGACGGCCGACTCTGGTCCATTGGTGGGGGAGCGGACGAAGTCATGCTCGGCATTATTTGTAAATATATGGAAACGCTTCCTCAAAAACGTCGAGGCTAAAGGCTGAAACAGTAGATGAAAAAGATATCAAGGCTTTTGATTGCCAATCGCGGTGAAATAGCCTGCCGGATAATGAAAACCGCACATTCGATGGGGATTGATACAATAGCCGTGTATTCAGAGGCTGACGCGAATGCGCCGCACCGGAAAATGGCGACGGAGGCCGTCGCCATAGGACCATCACCGGCAGGCGAAAGCTATTTGGTCATTAAAAATATCATAGCGGCGGCTGTTCAAACCAATGCGGATGCTGTGCATCCTGGTTACGGCTTTTTGTCTGAAAATGCTTTGTTTGCCGATGCGTGCGAAGAAGCTGGTTTAATATTTGTTGGTCCTTCTTCAAACGCAATTACGCTCATGGGAAACAAAGCTGAAGCTAAACGACAAATGATTGCCGCTGGTGTTCCCTGTGTTCCAGGCTATGAAGGAGAAAACCAATCCGACAATAAATTCTTCTCCGCAGCGGATGAAATTGGATTTCCGGTGATGGTGAAAGCCTCTGCTGGTGGTGGCGGCCGCGGCATGCGGATCGTCTCGAAACCCGAAAAGCTCCTAAAAGGATTGACAGCAGCGCGATCAGAAGGCGAACGGTCCTTTGGTTCAGGAGAGCTCATCCTCGAAAAAGCGATTATTGAACCGCGACATATTGAAATACAAATTTTTGCAGATAACTATGGAAACGTTGTTCATTTGGGCGAGCGAGATTGCTCCATCCAAAGGCGACACCAAAAAATCATCGAGGAAGCACCCTCACCAGCTGTTTCGCCGAAGTTACGTGAAGAAATGGGAACAACAGCCATCGCTGCCACGAAAGCCATAAATTATTCCGGGGCTGGAACTTTCGAGTTTCTCTTAGATCAGCAACACAATTTCTATTTTCTGGAAATGAATACGCGGCTGCAAGTAGAGCATCCTGTCACCGAATGCATCACCGGCCTCGATCTTGTGGAATGGCAAATTAGAATTGCTTCGGGAGAGCCTTTACCGTTGTCACAGAACGGGATCACCGTTCAGGGACACGCGATCGAAGCTCGATTATATTCCGAGGACCCATATAAAGGGTTTATACCTAAAGTCGGTATCTTGTCTAAATGGTCGGCGGCAGAAGGAGAAGGAATTCGTACAGATCATGGTCTGGAAACGGGATTTGAAGTCACCCCGTATTATGATGGCATGATCGCCAAAATAATTGGCTATGGCGCCGACCGTGAAACGGCGCGGGCAAATCTTCAGGAAGGGCTAAAGCAGACCGTTGACGACGGCCTGACAACAAACCGATTGTTCCTTTTAAGCTGCATTACACATGCTGAATTTATCGCTGGGTCTGCGACAACGGGGTTTATCGAAGCCTATTTTCCTAAGAAAAAATTGGCAGAGGGACCGGATCTGAATTTTCAGTAAATGCAGATAGTCGACGGCCCGCCGTTTTATGGGGAAGAGTGATGGCGGACCGTACATTTGCGATGGAGAACTTATCGCCGCTATAAAGGAACTACTTAGCCGGAATGCTTTTTACCCATTTTCGGTGCGAGATCTGTCACTTCTTCAATTGTCAGAAAGCCGGCCCCCTTGCTATCTGCTGTGTCAAATCGTTCCATGACTATTGCTTGATACTCTTCTCTCGAAATTTTACCGTCTTTATTGGTATCAAACCGTTCCATTAATCGAGAAGCACGGCGTTCTTGTTTCATTTCGCGTTTCTTTTCCTTAAAAGCCTTAGCTTCTTCTTGGCTTATCGTGCCGCTGCCATCCGTATCGAGTTTTGTAAAAAACTCCTTTTGACGAACGGACATTTCATCGACGCTGATAGTGCCATCTCCATCCTTATCCAGTTTCTCGAACTTCTCCGTCGTCCGCGAAGTCATTTCCTCTAGGCTCACTTCACCATCTTTGTTCGCATCGAGTTGTTCGAACATATTTTTGGAGTGGTGACCTTTTCTATCGCCATCTTTGGCCGCAAGAACGGCTGTCGGTAAAGCAAGTGCGGCAATCATGCTGCCAATAATCAATTTACGTTTCATTTACTCAAGTCTCCTTGTTTGTGTGACTTAACCTTTCAACGCGGCAACCTTCGTTTTTCCGTCGAAAAAAATATTCTAACTAATTATGAACATAATTCATTTTTTTATAGTATGTTCAATTATGGTAGTAAGGAGCAAAGAAATGCGAGAACGTCTAGCCAGACAAAAGGACTTAAAGGAATTCAAACGGCAGAAATTTCTATTTGCCGCAAGGACCTGTATCTCGAAGAATGGATTAGCAGGAACTTCCATGAGGGCTATTGCCCAAGGCTCTGGCTATTCTCTCGGTGCCGTCTACGCTTACTTCTCCTCAAAAGAAGACATATATGCAGCATTACTAACCTCCTCCTTAATCGAATTACTTCGTTTCATTCGATCTGAACTCCAACAAAAAACCACCGGTTCGCAAAAAACAAGGCATGCCTTTATTGCATTTCTTCAGTACTTTTTGGCATCAGAAGAGGAGCAAGAATTATTATTTTCCTTCTACGCGAGAAGAAATGGAAGCAAACATGATGTTTCGGAAGCCACGCTGCACCAACTTAATAACCGCTTCCTCTCAGTATTGGGGTTTTTAGCAAATACCGTTCATCAGAACGGCAAGCTTGCGGCCGACGACGCACAATCAGAAACATTGCAGGCCGTAACATTTTTGCTAGGTATATTACAGTTAAGTTCATCGGGACAATTACTACTTATCGGCCAATCACCAGAAGAAATGGTCGACCAATACCTTGATCAAATGCTATTAAGGTGTGATCGATAAAACAAAAAAAATTAACAAATCGTGCTGACAGGAGACTTCCATCCATGAGCGGATATATTGAAAGCTATCGAGGGCAAGTTCTCGCCAGCGAATGTGACCTATTGGGCCATATGAATATACAGTTTTATATTTCCCGCCTAAGCCATGCCACATGGAATACGTGTTATTTCATCGGAATGACCCCAGAGGAAATTAAGAATGGAAAACGGGCGCTCGCGACTGTGCAGCAAGATAGCTCCTATTTATCTGAACTCATGCCAGGTGACATAATCCACATGGATACAGGCGTACTCCGCTCATCAAACAAAACAATTACCCTGAGCCACAAATTATTCAACAGCGCAACGGGAGACCTGGTTTTCAATAATGTTTCAACAGTAGCATATATGGATCTTGAGCTACGAAAAGCTGTCCCGCTCACTGATGTGATGCGTCAGAAAATAGTCGATCTAAGTGTCAATGAGGAGGTTACAGCATGAATAAGCTTGTTCCTTGTTACCGGGGCGCTGTCGATGCCTGGGAATGTGATCAGATGGGCCACATGAATGTTCAGTTTTACACATCGAAAGCGGCACAAGCCTTTGGCCATTTACAAAATTCCCTTGGATTAAGCCCAGCCTATATTCGCCAGGAGAAAAAGGGGCTACGGTTTAAAGATCTTCGAATTCAATACAAGGCAGAAGTTCACGCCGGGTCTGTTCTTAACGGATTAGCTGGAATTCGTCGGATCGAAGGTGAAAATATCAAAGGCTTTATTCACTTATTTGACACAGCTTACAACCGGCTTTCAGCTGCTTTCGAGTTCACTGCGACTTATATGAACCTCCAAGAACATCTCCCTCTTGCACTTCCCGCATTTCTGCGAGAGGTCTCAGAAAAAATGACGGATAGTCATTCCGATATGTATCAACCCGCGCCATTCGCCGGCAACATGATGCCTGCGAAGCATCTGGACAATATGTTTGAAAGCGCTCGCTCGTCAGTAGATGTTTGGGAATGCGATATTTTCAAGCATGTAGAAATTCAGCATGTCATTGGCTATTTTTCTGATGCAGCGACGCATATCTTAGGAGCCGTCGGATTGACCCGAGAAGCTGTGCGCGAACGCAATCTTGGCTCCGCTGCCTTGGACTACTATTCCGAATTTCACGCACCTATTCGCATGTCCTCACCTATTGCGTTAAAAAGCGGGTTAATGGGAGCAGAGGGGAAAATATTCCGCTTTGGTCACAATCTTGTTGATCTCGACACAAATGAGATTGCAGTAACAACAACTGTACTCGGTTGTTATTTCGATATGGCATTGCGTAAATCTGTAGCTCTACCCGCGGAATTTACGAATTTCCCAAAAGGCCAACTCATCGATATTAGTAGCTAGTTACGCGTCAAATTGCTCGAGGGCTAAAAAGCAATTTATTCCAGAACAGCGTGGGACCACTTGTTCTGGAAGCTTTTGAGGATCGTTCAACACTTTTGACATAATGATACCAGCTTCAATCACCGTTGAGATCATATCGGCCAGTTCCTCAAGATCGATGTCATCGTTTGACGGGTAGGTTTCACGTACCTCGCTCACGGCTTCTACAAAGGATTCCTGACAAATAACTAATTCTGGGCCGGCGTATTATATGATCAATTGCGAGCGTCCTACGCATTTCGATCATACCTTTTCTGACATCGGAAAATGGCTTGGCCGCATTGGTGGCTTATTCAAGATTTCCGAGCAAGTCGCCTTATAAGGTCGGAACTGGCTCCCGGCCCTGGCCGAGACACAATTTCCTCAGGATTAATTAGCGTATTATCGATTATTCGATAATATCCAAGAGCCGCTGGCGCCTCAGATTGACGTTCTCTCAGTTCTATTCTAGCGCCACCCTCTTCCGGCGCCCAGCGGTCCCCCCAGCCTGCCAACGCAGAAAGCGTCATCCGTAAATCTCGACATTTATTCGTTGGTTTATAGGCAAACCGTTTTGAACCAGAGATTATTTCGCGCCGCAATAAGCCGCTTTCAACCATATCTTTCAAACGAATTGTCAAAAGATTCCGCGAGATTCGCAAACTTTTCTGAAATCCCTCAAAACGGTCAATTCCTTGCAAAGCATCTCGCACAATCAACAATGTCCATTGATCCCCAAATACGCTCAATGACTTTGCGACAGGGCATTTCTGACGATTGTAATTCTCTTTTGACATCTCTAGCCTAATCCTCCCTAGGACAACTATCTAAACCAAATACCATATTTAGTTGACTTTTTGAACTTTTTTTACGAATATGCGCATTAAGTTCAAAAAGGGTACTAAATAATGAACACAATCGCTCTTCTGTCAGCCCCGATAGTTCCTTCTATATTAAGGCTTGCGGCACCGAATATGCTGGCAATGACAGTTATGCTGGCAACTTCTGCTGCAGAAGCGTGGTATGTTGGCCAATTGGGAACGGCAGCATTAGCTGGTTTAGCGTTAGCTTTCCCTATGTTCATGCTGATGACCATGATGTCTGCTGGCGCTATGGGCGGTGCTGTCGCCGGTGCGGTCGCTCAAGCACTTGGCGCAGGTAATCGTGACCACGCTGAACGGCTTGCTATGCATGCCATACTAATTGCACTCGTACTTGGCGGTTTATTCTCTCTAATATTCCTCACCCTTGGAACTTCAATCTACGGATTGCTTGGTGGATCTGACGAAGTCCTTAAAGAGGCGCTAGCATTTTCAAATATGCTATTTGCCGGCTGTATCAGCATCTGGCTCCTGAATTTCTTGTCGAGTGTTGTACGAGGATGCGGCCATATGCGTGCGGCGGCTACAATGATGATTATTACATCGTTCACCCAAATCGGATTAGGAGCTCTATTTGTTTTCGGATGGGGCCCGATCCCGGGAATGGGTATTACCGGCGCTGCGCTCGCCGCAATTCTCGGATCAACTTTTGGCGCCATATTACTACTTCTCTATCTAATGAGTGGTAAAGCTGCCGTTCGGCTAAGTCTTAGGGCAATTTCTTTTCGACAAGCCGAATTCGCTCACTTACTGCGCCCTGGTCTTCTTGCTTGTGTCTCCCCTTTATCGTCCGTTGGAAGCGCAATTGTCATTACGGCGTTGGTAGCCCGGCTTGGTCCAGAAGTTTTAGCGGGATACGGAATTGGAGTCCGGCTGGAATTTCTCCTCATTCCTATAATCTTTGGTATTGGCGCAACGTTGATAACTTTGGTTGGTGTTCATTTCGGAGCAAATGAGGTTGACCGAGGTCACAAAATCGCCTGGATCGGCGCATTTGGTGCCGCACTGGTAACGGGGTTTATTGGCGGTGTCCTTGCCCTGTTTCCAGATTTATGGGCAAACCTATTTACGGATGTAGAAACCGTTCGCGAAGCCTGTCGTCTATATTTAAGAATAGCTGGCCCGAGTTATGGATTTTTTGGGCTTGGTTTGGCATTGTATTTTGCGTCGCAAGGAGCCCGCCGGCTTTTCTGGCCTGTGGCAGCTGGAGCCTTCCGCTTATTGGTGGTCAGTATCGGCGGTTTGATATTGATTTATTATTGGGGTCCAACAATTGAAAACGTCTTCGCTTTGGTCGCTCTGGGCATGATAACCCTCGGCGTCACAATCGCATTCGCCATTAAACTGGGCGCTTGGCGATAAATAACCCTAAAATCTACTCGCAAAGAAATCGATAAAAACCCGAACTTTTGCGGAAAGATGCAACCTATTTGGATATACGGCATAGACGCCTAAGGGTGGCATTTCAAATTTCGGAAACAATTCCAACAACTGACCAGATTGTAATTCTCGCTCGCACATATAGTGAGGCATTCTGGCAATCCCGGTCCCTGCAAGTGCGAAGGAAAGTTCAAGCTCAGCACTATTGCATAACACACGCGGCTCAACCTTTTGCCCGAATAGTTTTTGCTCCACTGTGTTAAACTCCCAATAATTGGGTGTTTTAGTGTAAGCGTAACTTATACAGTCATGATTTATAAGTTCTGAAGGATGCTGAGGTTCGCCGCGTGATTCTATATAGTCAGGAGATGCAACCACCACTCCTCGAGAAGCCATAATAATACGGCTAATCAAGCTTGAATCAGCCATTCTGCCAACCCTTATCACAAGATCAAACCCTTCGGCAACGACGTCCACAAACCGATCGTTTAATTCAATATCCAGCTTTATATCCGGAAACTTGCCCATAAAAACAGGCAATTCGTCTCGCAGATATCCAAGCCCAAAACTGACAGGCGCACTTATTTTCAACATACCACGGGGTTCATCTGTAAGCTGATAAATGCTCCGTTCCGCTTCGTTTGCATCGTCCAATATTTGCTTACATTTTTGAAAATACTGTGTACCAACATGGGTCAAGCTGATTTTACGTGTCGTACGATTGAGAAGACGGCTACCTAGTCGATCTTCAAGGCGCGTAATTTGTTTGCTGACAAAGGAAGGGGAACTTCCAAAAACCTGGGCAGCGGCAGAAAAACCACCGCTTTCCACAACTTGTACAAACACCGCCATGCCATCTAAGGCTTGCTTATTACCACTCATTTGGAAATAATCTATACTCTAATTAGATATTATGTCGCATTGGAGAATAATATAGCTTGTACTTTCCATGTCAATTGAGTTGAAGACGATTTATCACTGGAGGAAGCACTTTGCTAGATGTCTTAAAAATCGACCATATCGGAATCCGCATCCGAGAGAAACAGAGATCCATTTCCTTTTACGAGCTATTGGGGTTTAAGTTCATTACCGATGCAGGCTTCGAAAACGGCCATCCGATCATGATGGAGCACCCATCCGGCGTTGTTCTAAATCTTCTCGGACCAAGTAGCTCGCAGAATGAAGAAAATATCCTGATGGACGTACCTGAGAAACATTCTGGCTATACCCATATAGCGCTTAAGATATCGTCCCTACCTGACGCCGAAAACTTCTTGAACGAAAATATCATTGAAATAACGGGCCGTTTTTCATTCAAAGATATGAACGCTATCTTTATACGGGACCCGGATCGAAACGTCATAGAACTGGATGAATATCCTGGGGACAACCCCGCTTCTCGACTATCTCATCCGCAAGAGGAATTGCCAGGCTACGAAGAACATCCATAAAATAAGGGAGCGCTCAATCTTGGCGCTCCCATATTCATTTTTTTAAGTTAGAACGTTACGTATCTTTCGTCTTGTTCGTGATATGTGGCGCCGTTTCTGGCATGAACACGGCAAAAATAATCAAACCTGTAAGGCCAATTCCGGCCAGCATTAAAAAACCTGTTGTGTAATTTGTAATTTCGACAACTTCTTCTGCAATCAGATTGCTCAGGGAAGCACCGACACCAACCAAGGTTGCCAAAGCGCCTTGAGACAGGTTAAAGCGTCCCGTTCCTGCCGTTATGTCGGCTAAAATCAACAAGAACAACATCGCAAAAATACCGTTCGCGACGCCATCCAATGCTTGTACTGCGATGAGATACACCGCATCATCGCCGAGAGTGAACAGGACGCCGCGAATTGGAAGTACGGCAAAAGCCAGGAGAAAGAGAGGTTTACGTCCCCACACATCAGCTTTCCACCCACAAAATAAAGCCATCAGTATCATGACCAATTGCGCCGCAATAATACAGGCTGACGTAAACGCAATGCCATGTTCCGCGTCACTATTTTCCGATAGCTTTTGACTGACAAGGGGCAACATTGCCGCATTGGCAAAGTGAAAAAGCACGACACAAATAGCGAAAATACGCAATCGTCGATCATTGATAAGCGTTGCAAAGCCGGACGGCTGCTTCTCAGCAGTGCCTTCGAGAGTTTCTCCCCCCCGCGCGACCTCATGATCGATGGCGTCGGCCTTAATCATCCAAATACAAACAACCATGCCAATGGTCATCATTGCAATTAGCCAAAAAACACCTAGCACTGAAATCCACAGAGCTATCCCCGCGGCCAGGGCTGCGGCAATCATATTGCCCGCATGGTTCCAGGCCTGGTTAGCGCTCGTCTGCGCCGTAAATTTATCGGGTCCGACAAGCCCCAATGTAATGGCAGCAATACTTGGGCCGACGAAAGCCAACGCAACGCCGATAGCCATTTGCGCAGCATAAATCGCAAAGGGTGATTGAAAGAAAGTAATAGCAACCGCACTGACAGCAATTGTTACTGCGCAAATCGCCAATAAACCTCGCTTCCAGCGCACCGTATCTACGATGCCTCCAGCAGGTGTTTGGACAATGACGGTACAGATCGTAGAAAGAGCCAAGGCGATACCAATGGACCCCGGAGACCATTTCAAAACAGACAACAGGTAGATGGCCAAATATGGACCTAATCCAGCAAGCACATCCCCGGCAAAAAAATTCACACCAAGGAGAGGTTTATTTAAATTCATTGCTTACTCCGCAAAAAAGCAAGAAGAGGCGTTTCTAAAAATATTATTTATTCTACCCATAAGTGCAAAAAAAATGCTGGTCTCGCGAAATATTACCTTTAGCATAGGAATGATATGATTGTATTAAATAAACTTTTAGTATTCTGAAAATTTACAGTTCGTAAAAATAGCTTAAAAGCGTGTTGAGAATTATCCGATGACGATCAGTCTGGCCATTGCTATTGCAATTTTTTTCTTTATCTCAATTCGGCAGTGGCTTCCTGATCGTGTACGAATTTGGCAGATCATGCTGGCCGGCGCTATTATCTTACTGTTAATTGGTGAAATAACGCCGTCGAAAGCGTTAGCAGCTATTGACTGGAATGTTATTGCTTACCTCTTCGGCGTATTCTCAATCGCTCATGCGCTTTATGATTGTGGATTACCACATAGGATCAGTACTTTTCTTTGCGAGGGCGAAATCAAGACCTCGCGTACACTCATTCATTTCATGGCACTTGTCGCCATTGGATCCGCTGCTTTAACCAATGATGCAGCTGCGGTAATTGGTACGCCCATTGCGCTTACAATTGCGGCCAGTCTTGGGATTCGTCCGGCTATTCCTCTCATAGCCTTATGTGTTGCCGTAACGGTGGGGAGCATGATGTCACCCGTCGGCAATCCCCAAAATATTTTGATTGTTGCCGATGGGCATTTCACAAATCCAATCGGAACTTTCCTATATTGGCTTGCCGTTCCGACTATCCTGTCGATGATATTCGCATATTTTTGGTACAAATATTGTCTCGATCGTGAAGCACCAACAGACCAAAAACCCGTCGATTTACCGCATCCTACCGCCAACAAGTCCTGGCCAGCTTACCTTAGTACGATTTTACTCGCCGTGCTGGTGATTGGTGACAGTGTTCTGCAAGACAGCCTGCCTAATCTTGATATCCCATTAGGCTGGCTAAGTTTAATTGCCTGCCTTCCGGTCTATTTATTTTCCCCGCAGCGCATAACCGTCGCGCGAGAAGTTGATTGGGCAACCCTTGTTTTCTTTGTTGCGATGTTTGTCGTGACCGGTTCTGTTCTTGAATCAGGTGCTTTACAAACCATCTTAGGCCCTTGGCATTCACGATTGAATGAGCCCGCTGTTGTCACCAATATTGCTTTTTGGGCCAGTCAGCTCTTTTCAAATGTTCCGGTCGTGGAAATTTATCTCAACTTACTAACAAAGTCGAATGAAGCGACATTAATGCTGCTTGCCAGCATGAGTACGCTTGCTGGCAATCTTTTTATCATAAGTGCCGCAAGTAATGTCATCGTTGTTCAGCAAGCCGAGAAATTTGGGGCCCAGCCTTTTAACTTTTGGGAGTTTTCACGGCTGGTTCTGCCCGTGACTATCTTCTCTATTGGCGTTAGTTATGCCTGGATTGTTTATATCATGATAGATTTAGTCGGTGCGGGATCGGGATAGGAAGGCATGGGATAAGAAGATGCAGAAACAGTTGAATTGCCGTGTTTCTGAAAGTGTTTGGTCTGCTCTTCAAAAAGAAGTCGAGCGGACAGGCGATAGTTTGTCCCACATTCTGGAAAAAACTGTTTCCACTGCCTTGGGGCTTGAGCATCATTCCATTTTTCAGGTGTCGACCAGCGGTGCCCTTGTCCAAGGTGTTTTTCAAGGTTGCACCCGTGTCAGTGACTTAAAATCCCATGGCGATTTTGGTCTCGGGACTTTCGACAATTTGGACGGCGAAATGGTGATGCTGGATGGCCGCTGTTATCAAGCAGGAGCAGATGGGATCACACGAGAGGCGGAGGATGACTGGACAACCCCTTTCGCGACGGTAACCCGTTTTGAAACCGACCAAACGCAAGAGATACCCTTTGTCGGCAATATAGGTGAACTAGAACAATTCCTTAATTCTTCACGCCCGTCCGAAAATATTTTCGTCGGTGTTCGTCTTGAAGGTTTCTTCGAAAAAATCGATTTACGTGCTGCCTGCAAAGCACATTCGGGAGAAGATCTCGTCGCCGCAACAGCCCATCAAAGCGAATTTACATTCGAGAATATTGAAGGCACTTTGGTCGGATTCTGGTCGCCAGAATATGCAAAAACACTAAATATCTCTGGATACCATCTTCATTTTATTTCGAAAGATTTGGCAAAGGGTGGCCATTTAATGAAGGTAAAAGCCAGAGATCTTACCGCAATGCTGCATTTTGAAACAGATTTGCATATTGCTATTCCGGAAACAGAGGCATTTTTACAAGCGGATCTGAACACAGATCCAACGGAAGCTCTGAACATCGCCGACAAAACGTCATCAGAAGAACGCTAAGCCACTCCTACGCGGAGGTGCTTGCTTGCGGCGCTTTTTTCGCACCACGAACCAGGCGACCGGGCCGGGCATCTGTTGGTTCACCATTCCGGCTTATGACTTCACCCGCAACAATCGTAGCCACGTATCCTGACGCTGTCTGGGTCAAACGGCGGCCGCCGGCTGGAAGATCATATGCAACGCCGGGCTTATGCAGGGTCAGGTTCTCGTAATCAATGACATTTACATCTGCACGATAGCCCGACTTCAATAAGCCGCGGTCCATCAATCCAACAGCTTCCGCGGTGTCGAAAGACTGCCGTTTGACAATCCACTCCAACGGAAACTTTGGACCGCGCGTTCGATCTCGCGTCCAATGGGTCAGCATACTTGTTGGAAAAGATCCGTCACATATAGTTCCCACATGGGCGCCACCATCAGACAACCCGGGTACTGTGTTCGGGTGCTTTAGCATTTCGTAGGACGGATCCAGATTCGAACCTGCATAATTCAGGAACGGCAAATACAACATCCCTTTACCGTCGTCTTCCATCATCAAATCCAGAGCAAGTTCCTGTGGAGAAACACCTTTCTCCACAGCCATATAGGCGAGAGTACATTCTTCTGAAGGTTCATAATCTGGCGCATCATTCAAGACAAAAATTTTCCCAAAATTACGAAGCATGTTAGTCACAAACGGGTTTTTGGATTCTGGCATGCTACTGAGCAAGCGGGTACGGAATTCTGGTTCCCTGAGTCTCGCCACCCGTTCTTCAAACGGTAGTTTTGCAATTTCCTTGTAAACATCATGTCCAGAAAACGGATTTAGCGTTAGCTCCAGTCCCAACAAAACACCTACCGGTCGACCACACACTTGAGCCCTCATGGTTAAACCGTCAGCTGTCGCTTCCTCCATCGTACGGAGTGTATGCCGCCAACCTTCCGGCGCGACATCTGATTGCGCAAGAGATACTGACAAGGGTCTCCCAGAATTCTCCACGATACGGCGTAACATCGCTGTTTCTTTTTTTGGTTCATCGAAATCCGAAACAAACTGCAAAACACCTTTTCCCGCACTTTTCAGCGCCATAGCAATGCCGGTCAATTCAGCTTCACTTGCTGTCAATGTCGGTGTGGGTTGTCCGTCAGATGTGCGGTGATTGAGCGTTCTGGAGGTGGAAAAACCAAGGGCACCGGCTTCAACCGCATCTCGCGCGACTGCCGCCATCTGCGCGATATCTTCTTCTGTCGCTTCTTCCCGATTGGCACCGCGCTCCCCCATAACGAAAACACGAAGCGCAGCATGCGGAAGCTGCGTTGCAACATCGATATCAAAACGTCTTACTTCCAGACTGGAAAGGTAATCCTCAAAACTTTCCCAGTTCCAAGGCAGGCCTTCTGTTAGGACCGGAAAAGGAATATCCTCGACACCTTCCATCAGTCGGATGAGACGATCATGGTCTTCTGCCTTACAAGGCGCGAAACCGACACCGCAATTCCCCATAACAACGGTGGTTACGCCATGCTGTGACGACGGTGTCATCCGATCATCCCAGGTTGCTTGCCCATCATAATGCGTATGAATATCAACGAAGCCTGGCGTAACGATCAATCCTTGCGCATCAATCTCCTCACCACCTTTTTCGGGTATGTCGCCAATCTTGGAAATTTTCCCGGCATCTATCGCTACATCGGCGATATACGGCTGATTGCCCGTCCCATCAACAATTAGTCCGCCTCTAATGACAAGATCATATGCGTCCACGTGCCTCTCCTTTTTCAGTAAGAGGTAGCACTAAAATGACGGCAAGTCGAGCAAGCTACTAACCGACAATCGTCATAATGTACGGCTGATAAGTTCCTTCATGATTTCATTCGTTCCGCCGTAAATGCGCTGGACTCGCGCATCTGCATAGGCACGAGCCACCCGATATTCCCACATATAACCATAGCCACCGTGCAATTGCAGGCATTCGTCAATAATTTTGTTTTCGAGATCCGAAGTCCAATATTTCGCCATGGCGGCGGTCGCCACATCAAGCTCACCCTTCAACAACTCTTCGATACATTTATCGACAAACACGCGTGCAATTTGAACTTCCGTTTTAACCTCAGCCAACTTAAATCGGGAATTTTGAAACTCGATGATATTCTTACCAAAAGCACTTCGGTTCTTCGTATATTCGATTGTGTCATCCAATACAGCTTCCATTGTCGCCGTGGCGCCAATGGCAATTTGCAGCCGTTCCCAAGCCAGTTCCTGCATCAGACAGAAAAATCCCTTGCCTTCACCACCCAGCATATTGGTAGCCGGCACACGAACATCGTCAAAGAATAATTCAGCAGTATCCTGGGCCTTCAATCCCAATTTTTCGAGATTTCGGCCCTTATCAAAACCATCGCGATCTGCTTCCACGAGAAACAAAGAGGTTCCCTTTGCACCAGCTTCCGGATCAGTTTTCGTTACAACAATCACAACGTCGGACATAAAACCGTTGGTGATAAATGTCTTAGATCCATTTATGATGTAATCATCCCCATCCTTCACAGCCCGGGTTTTTACTCCTTGCAAATCCGAACCTGTTCCCGGCTCCGTCATGGCGATAGCGCCAATGATTTCGCCCCTCGCCATTCTTGGCAGGAATTCTTTCTTCTGCTCTTCCGTGCCGTAATTGAGAATATACGGTGCCACAATTTCAGAATGCAGTCCAAAACCAGGTCCGGTCGCACCGGCTCGCGCCTGCTCTTCCATCATGATAATACTATAAAGCTTGTCGGCACCAGCCCCGCCATATTCTTCAGGGATGGGCATACAAAGCAGACCTTGTTTTCCGGCTTCAAGCCAAGCCTCACGGCTTACCTGCCCGTCCTTTTCCCATTGACTGTGATGAGGCATGATGTGTTCTTCATAGAACCGGCGGACTGTTCCTCGAAAGATATTATGTTCTTCACTAAAAATGGAACGTTCAATCATCTTCGTCACCTCGATTTTTTTATTTTTGCGACATTTTTCATAAATGACAATTTGTCAATTTCTTGTCTTATTCTAACGGACACGGTGAACAGACACCAATCAAAAAGATCAGATACCCAAAAATTCGCTTCGAAACATAAAAAGGCGGGACAAAGTCCCGCCTTTCGCATTTGGTACCTTAGACGATTAAAATGCTTCGGCGTCGAGTTCCATCATAGTTGCCGATCCGGCACTCATTTTCACCAGAAGTGACGATACGTCCGGAATCATCCGCTCAAAGAAAAAGCGGGCGGTGACAAGTTTCGTTTCAAAGAACTGCGTATCTTCTGCGCCGTCAGCCAGCTTTTGTTTTGCAATCTTGGCCATTTGAGCCCACATAAACCCAAGAGCCACCAGACCAAACATCCGAAGATACTCCGTCGATGCTGCACCGGCTTCATCAGGGTTTTTCATCCCCTTCTCGCCCAGCATTGCTGTTCCCTGCTGAAGCTTGGCAAAAGCTTTAGCGAGCGGCATGACAAAATCCTTCATCTCAGGATCCATCATGTTTTCTTGAATAAAAGCGTCAACAGGATGAAAGAACTGACGCAGATTTCTGCCCAGATTCTGTGGTAGTTTCCGACCGACTAGATCCAGTGCCTGAACACCATTGGCGCCTTCATATATCTGTGTGATCCGAGCATCACGAACGAACTGTTCCATGCCCCATTCATGAATATATCCATGACCGCCGAAACACTGCATTGCGGTTGCAGCTAAATCAAAACCCATATCTGTGAAATAGGCTTTAATTACAGGTGTCAGAAGGCCGAGAGCTTCGTCTGATGCTTTACGATTATCAGCGTCCGGGTGTTTTTCAACCATATCGACCTGCAAACCAGCCCAAAGACCCAGCGCCCGAGCCCCTTCTGTAAAAGCACGGATCATAAGGAGATTACGACGAATATCTGGATGGACAATAATAGGGTCAGCGGCTTTTTCCGGTGCTTTCACACCAGAAATTGAGCGTCCCTGAATACGGTCTTTCGCATACACAACGGCATTTTGGTAGGCAACTTCCGCTTGGCTCAATCCCTGAATTCCAACACCTAGGCGTGCGGCATTCATCATGGTAAACATTGCCCGCATCCCTTTGTGGGCATCCCCTAAAAGATAACCTGTTGCGTCGTCATAATTCATGACACAAGTCGAATTTCCATGGATACCCATTTTATGCTCGATGGAACCACAGGCAACACCATTGCGCTCGCCTGGATTGCCATCGGCATCTAGAAGAAATTTCGGCACGATAAATAGAGACACGCCTTTAATGCCTTCTGGACCGCCAGGAATTTTAGCCAGAACTAGATGGACAATATTATCGGCCATATCGTGCTCACCGGCCGAGATAAAAATCTTCGTGCCAGAGACTTTGTAGCTGCCATCCTCTTGCGGAACCGCTTTTGTCCGCATAAGGCCCAAATCCGTACCGCAGTGAGGTTCCGTCAGGTTCATCGTTCCGGTCCAGTCGCCGGTCACCATTTTTGGCAACCATGTCTGCTTCTGTTCGTCTGTTCCGTGGCGATGAATGGAGGCATAGGCACCGTGCGTTAGGCCCGGATACATGCCGAACGCCATATTCGCCGAGCTCATCATTTCTGCAAACGCAATTCCGATAACATGAGGTAGGCCTTGCCCGCCATATTCTGGATCCGCGTCCAGTCCCATCCAGCCTGCTTGACGATACTCGTCGTAAGCTTCCTTGAAACCAGTCGGTGTTTTCACGTCTCCATCGTTCCACGTGCACCCTTCGGAGTCACCAACCAAATTGAGCGGTTGGATTACCTCGCTCATTAATTTGGCGCCTTCGGTCAAAATGGCATCCACCATATCTGGCGTTGCATCTTCGAAACCAGGCATATTGGTCATTTTGTCAACGCCGA
This sequence comes from Sneathiella sp., assembly GCF_036960985.1. Taxonomy (NCBI): domain Bacteria; kingdom Pseudomonadati; phylum Pseudomonadota; class Alphaproteobacteria; order Sneathiellales; family Sneathiellaceae; genus Sneathiella; species Sneathiella sp. Next base: position 197,256 of record NZ_JBALWD010000001.1, read on the forward strand.
GAAGGTCATTGAGTACAAATTTGATGTCCTTTACGGGGGCATTATAAATTGGCATTTCAGAAGTCCCTTCTAGTTACGGAGTGGCTTGCCGGTCATGAGCATATGCTCAATACGATCAAGAGTTTTATGATTGCGGATTAGAGTCATGAAGCCATCACGTTCCAATTGCAGCATTTTCTTTTCAGTAATCGTTTCCGTGATATCTGTGTCTCCGCCTGTGACCACATGAGCCACCTGAGCGCCAACAACCGCATCATAAGCTGTCGCTCGTCCCGACGTGACAAATCCGCTGACCGCCATATCAAAAGCAGCAGCAGCCGTTGGTCCAGGCAAATTCACCTCAATTGGCTCAGGCACTTCATAACTGTCAACCATGGCCAACGCTTTTGCTTTCGCATCCGCAAGGACCCGCTTGCGGTTCATGGTAACCGCGTCTCCATCACGTAAAATAAGCATATCCCGTGCTTCCGCCGCGCTTGTCGCGACTTTCGCTGTCGAAATAGCTTCGAAAACACCAGACAATGCTGGCATTGCACCCCCCGGTCGCCTTTTGTTTGTCATGGCCCGCATTACAAGTTCTTTACAGCCGCCAAAACCCGGAAGAACACCAACACCGACTTCTACTAAGCCCATATAACTTTCCGCATGAGCTTGTACGGCATTAGCCGCAAGAACAATCTCGCAGCCCCCGCCAAGAGCCATGCCCGCAGGTGCGGCGACAACTGGGAAAGGTGCATATTTTAATTTCATCAGGGCGTTCTGCCCTTCACTGATGGAATTCTCGATGACAGGCCACATAGCGGCATTAGCGGCAAATAAGGCAAGGCCCACATTTGCACCTACGGAAAAATTATCCGCATCGTTGCCAATGATTAGAGCCTTAAAGCCTTTTTTGTCAATTTTGCTAGCTTCGGTCAGCATGGCAACGACATCCTGATCGATAGAATTCATTTTCGTGTGAAGTTCAAGGCAGGCAACTCCGTCGCCAAGATCCCAAAGGCTGGCGCCCTTGTTCGCTTTGATAGGTTCATTGCCACGCTTGATATCGGCCAGCGTCCAGGCGCCATCCTCTGCGGGGACAACGGCATACTCACCTTCCGCTGTCATATAGAAAGCGTCTGTACCTTCTTCTTTGAACAGCGGACGATCGCCTATTTTTTTCAAAAATTCCGGAACAGGAAGCCCTTCGGCTATAAGGCGATCAACGAAATACTGGTTTCCCAACTGATCAAGTTGTTCAAACGGGCCGTACTTCCACGCGTACCCTGTTTTCATTGCCAAATCGATTGCGATGATGTCGTCGGCAATTTCGCCAACTAACGACGCGGCATACGAAATAACCTTGGACAGGATTGTCCACGCGTATTCTGCGCCTTTGTCGTCAAATTCCACTAGAGCCCGCAGACCTTTTCTGGCCGCTTTAACCGATCCCAGTTGGGGCTTAACAGCTTTGGCGTACTCACCCGTTTGGAGGTTACGAGCTTCCTTAGTTTTTTTGCCGCCCTCTTTGTTGATACGGTAAAAACCACCTTTGCCTTTGCGGCCTGTATATCCATCGGCAATCATCATCTCAATCATAGCGTTCATCGGATGATTTTCATCATATTCTTTTGGGAACGGATCACTCTTCGGCAATTCCGCGAGCATCGATGCCGTTACTTTTGGGCCCAAATCGATCCCGGTTAAATCGCCAAGACCGAATATTCCGGTAGACGGAATGCCCATCGGCTTGCCGCAAACAGTGTCCGCCTCTTCAACAGTCAATCCCAGGTCGTAGGCCGCCCGAATTGCAACGGATGACCAATAGATACCGACACGATTGCCAATAAATCCGGGCGTATCGTAACAATCTACGACCTCTTTGCCCAACGCCACGTCTGCGAATTTCCGGAGATCTTCAATCACTTCTTTACGCGTAAGCGCGCCGCCGACTAATTCAAACAACCGCATATACCGCGGCGGATTAAAAAAATGAGTGATGGCAAAATCTTTTTGAATACTCTCCGGCAAGCCGTCCATCAGCGTTTTCAATGGAATTGTTGACGTGTTAGAGGAGACGATTGAACCCTCTTTTCGGACAGCTTCCAGTCGTTTGTATAGATCCTGTTTCAAGCCTGGATGCTCGATAATGGCTTCGACGATCCAATCGCAATCGGCGACCATATCGAGATTATCTTCCAGATTTCCCGTAGCAACAAGTCGCGCGTTTTTTTTATGCATGAAGGGCGCTGGCTTGGTTTTCAGCATGGTAGCCACCGCGCCTTCAGCCAGCATATTCCTGTTCTTAGCACCATCTGGCACGATATCCAGAAGCACAACTGGGTATCCTGCATTGGTGACATGAGCGGCAATTGCGGCACCCATCACACCAGCGCCAATGACGGCTACTCTTTCAATAGCCATGATTAGCAAGCCTCCAGAACTGTCGCAATGCCTTGACCGCCGCCAATACACTGGGTAGCAAGGCCTAATGATTTTCCTTCGCGCTGTAGCAGGCTTGCAACTTTGCCTGTGATCCGAGCTCCTGTCGCCCCCATAGGGTGGCCTAAAGCTATGGCTCCACCGTCGAGGTTTGTATTGTCATAACTCATGCCGGCGGCTTTCAAAACTGCCAACGATTGAGCTGCAAAGGCTTCGTTGAGTTCAATGATATCGATATCTTTTAAGGTAAGCCCGGCGCGCGCCAAGGCTTTTTCAGTTGCTGGAACAGGGCCGATACCCATGACTTCCGGCGCGCAGCCCGCGACGGCAATGGACTTAATCCGTGCCATTTTTGTCAGGCCATTGGCATCTGCATATTCCTCTGAACATACAAGAGTTGCCGATGCACCGTCCGTCAGAGGCGACGACGTCGCCGCTGTTACTGACCCTTCTGCATCGAAGGCAGGTTTCAAACCTGCCAGTGTTTCCAACGTTGTTTCAGGCCGAATACAACCATCTTGCTCAACCCGAATATTTCCTTCGACAATCGGAATTATTTCGTCTGAGAATTTTCCAGCTTCACGCGCTGCCGCAGCTCGTGCGTGACTTTCAACAGCCATTTCTTCTTGTTCTTGCCGGGAAATATTATACTGGTTCGCGAGATTTTCTGCCGTAATGCCCATCGAGACATATGCTTCTGGATATTCTTTATATAATCGTGGATGTGGAGACGGGTTGAAACCACCCATTGGCACACGTGTCATGCTTTCGATGCCACCACAAATGAAAACGTCACCCGCACCCATTTGAATAGCGCCCGCAGCCATATGGATAGATTGCATGGAGGAACCGCAAAACCGATTTACGGTCGTAGCAGCTGCTGTCTTTGGTATTCCCGCCAGAAAACTGATCATCCGCGCAACATTTAGACCTTGCTCAGCCTCTGGAAAAGCGCTTCCGAAAATCACGTCCTCAATGTCTTCTATGTTCAAACCTGTTTTTTCGATAAGGCCCCGAACAACCTGTGCAGACATTTCATCAGGTCGAATTTTGACCATTTCACCTTTATTGGCAAGCGTGAAGGGGGAACGAGCGTACCCAGCTATTACTACGTTCTTCATTATCAAAGTTTCCTTTCAGACTATCGTTTATTGCGATCGGTTTATAGGGACCGGTTCACTGTTGTTCCAGCAATCCTCGGCTTGACCAAGGATGATTGTTCTAAATCTGCCTAATCTTAACGCTTATTCATCAAGCGATTTTTTTACTACTTTTTTTTCCAGCATTGTTACCAGACGACAAATGAGCCTCAAGATCTCGGATCCCTTCTTCAAGTTCCGAAATAGCTTCATTTATATCTGAACGCTGGCTGACCAACTTCGATAGTTGGTCTTTGCATTTTTTAAGAGTGTAATTCAGCTGATCTGTCGCTTCTCCTTCTGGAGAATACATATCCAACATCTTTTTGATTTCTTGCAGACTAAAACCCAGGCGTCGACCACGGAGAATAATTTTGAGCCGTCCGCGGTCGCTGCGAGAGTAAATTCGAGTTAATCCATCCCGCTCTGGACTAACAAGCCCTTTATCTTCATAAAACCGGATAGTTCGAGAGGTCACGCCAAACTCTTCGGCGAGATCTGCTATCGAAAAATGGGCCTTGTCGTCAAGGCTGATTCTTGTGTTCGCGTTCATATCATACTCATTATTGTTGCTGACAATGAATATAGTTTACGTTTACGTAAACGTCAATCTTATCGAGAAGAATTTTTTATGTGACCGACCTACGTCTCTTATTGCGTTAGCGACTGGTTTCAAGAAATAATACTGCATGCAATATAGAATACGGGCATAGTCCGAGTTTTGGCCCTGTTAATTAAGGTAACACTCTTCTTCCCTTTGTCGCCGACTACATCTTTTGGGACGGCCTTGGCGATCATTGGACTCGTTACATCCTTGATCACCTTCAATCCAATTTTAATAGTAGTCGACGTCATCGGCGGATATCGACCTGCTTAGTCCTCACATTCTCTTTGCGGAAAAGAACCGGCCCGCCACATTCACTTATCATGTTTGGTCACTATATAGTGACTTTCGAATGTTTTAAATGTGGCTAATCGGCCGTCTGCCTAACGAATTGAAAGACGCCGATGTTCGTAAAATCAAGCTGAGTACAAATCGGTCGGCCACTGATAATCTTCGCTCAATTTTTCCCGAAATGTAACTTCTGTAATATATTTTGTAACCAGGGTTTCACTGAATATATCATGGCTACGGCGCCATCCTTTTTGGGCTATTTCGCGTGCCTCATCATCATGTAAATTATAATAGGCTATTAATTTGATCAACTCGTCAAAATCATCGTAAAAAGCCAATTCATCGTCTTTAAAAATTTGATCATAGCCTGTTCGACGATGGACAAGTGTCATTAACCCATTTCCAGTATATTGTGACATTCTGTCAGAACTATAAAGCGGGAAAACTTCCCCTCGACTAAGATTTAGGCCCATTCGCGAGTCTCCAATAGCACGGTGATAGGAAATTCCGGATAACGGAGGTTTTCCACGCATGCCGAGGATCTCCATGGATTCATTCGGAAAAGCATCCAATATTTTTGTGCCTATTTGAAACCGTTCGCTATCTGGCTTCGCATTTCCCATACCATAGAACAGTCGATGTTTCGGCGACGGGTTTTCAAATGCACGAACACTATCAATACTTTCATCCAATACATTTGGAAAAAAGCTCACTACATTTTCGTTTAATGCAAATTTTTGTAATTCTGGTCCAGCTGTCGTAATGAAAGTTGCATCCGCCAATTCAGCATGTTTCAACGTTCTTTGGACCGTCTGCTCCTGCCAGAGAGGATCAAAATCATATACAGCAATCTTTATATGTGGAACTGCCTTACGGATCTGCTTCAAAGTTCTCGCATAAATCGGATCGGCGTGGCCTATAAACAACAGATCAGGCCAAATATTTTTTGCCGTTTCAACCAGCCGAAGATTGGCCGGTATTACGCCAAATTTTCTGGATCGAAATACAGTTGATGCACGGGCAATATCGCGATCACTGAACTGGTAAACCTGATGGCCATTTCTGACAAATCCGTTGGCAAGCTTTCTGTTGGAATCGTAATACGCAGTTCCATCGTGCTTTTCATTAAAATTGCCGACATACAGAATGCGCATCTCACAACAGGTCCTTTTTCAAACTCAAAAACAGATTAGGGTATGGGCACTAACGCACCCACTATATTTCCACCAATCTAACTAGATTATCGCCTTTGGTAAAACGATCAATTACCAATATAGTAGGCGCCTATTCAAAAAAAAATTAGCAAGTGATTACAATTACGTTGTTTTTATAGTATAGCGGGGAGAATCGTTAGAACGATCCCCGTCTACTCCTTTTAAAGGCTCCTATTGCCGCATGTCCGTTTATCTGCCCATTGCTGAAATATCCGTCAATTTATTTTTGATATTGGGTATGGGTGGAGCAGTCGGATTGCTATCTGGAATGTTTGGTGTTGGCGGCGGTTTTCTTATGACACCGCTGCTGATTTTCATCGGTATCCCGCCCGCCGTCGCTGTCGCAACCGAAGCAAATCAAATTACAGCAGCCAGCGTTTCTGGCGTTCTTGCCCATTGGCGACGCGGCAACGTTGATTTCAAGATGGGTGGCGTGCTGTTGGTCGGCGGCATCTTTGGATCCGGCCTTGGTACATGGATATTTACCGTCCTCAAGAATATGGGTCAGGTCGATCTTTTGATCTCACTTTCCTACGTCATTTTTCTAGGCGTAATTGGCAGCTTAATGTTTGTCGAAAGTATAAACGCGTTAATAAAAAGCAAAAAGGGAACGACACGCCGAAAGAAATTGCATCAACATTATTGGATTCACGGCTTGCCCTTCAAGATGCGATTTCGTAAATCAAAACTATACATTAGCGCACTCATGCCTTTGGGCATCGGCACGCTCGTCGGCATTTTATCGGCGATAATGGGGGTTGGTGGCGGCTTTGTCATGGTTCCCGCCATGATTTATCTACTAGGAATGCCCACGACCGTTGTTATTGGCACTTCTCTCTTTCAGATCATTTTCGTCACAGCTAACGTGACATTGTTACATTCAATTAATACTCAAACCGTCGACGTCATGTTGGCGATGTTGCTGATGAGCAGCGCAGTTATTGGCGCCCAAATTGGCACACGGGTTGGAACGAAGATGAAAGGAGAGCAACTCCGTAGCCTCCTTGCCCTTATGGTTCTAATTGTTTGTGCGAAACTGGCATTTGACTTAATCGTGACGCCCGATGATCTCTATTCTCTAGGCATAGCGGGGGGGCATTGAGATATATGAAAAATTTCTTTTTGTTCCTGATAGTAGTTGCCGCATCCAGCATGACGACCTCGCAAAAGGCGCCCGCCAGCACTCCTTTAGTAACAGATATTTCATCGCATTTGATTTCCGTTACATCAGATTTCACTGGAACCGAGTTGCTGTTGTTCGGCGCAACGGAAACAGGCGCTGATCTTAACTATGCAGAACATGGCGACGTCATCATTGTCGTGCGAGGGCCGGAAGAAAAAGTAGTGGTCCGCCGGAAAGACAGGGTTGCCGGTATCTGGGTAAATACGGAATCAATCGAATTCACTAGGGTTCCCAGCTTTTACGCAATGGTAAGCACGAAGCCGGTTGCAGATATTACTTCTGCGAATGTATTAAACCGGTTGAAAATCGGCCCGACCCGGCTAAGCTTTCAATCTTCGGAGAATGCCGAAGAGAGCCAGCCATTTCAGGAAGCCATAGTTCGCAAGAAAACAGAAGAAAATCTTTATTCCGACCAGGAAACGGATATTCATTTTCTTGGAAACACTCTGTTTAGAACAAATATCGAATTCCCTGCAAATGTACCGGTTGGCAATTATGTCGCAGAATTTTACCTGTTTCGCGGCGGTGATTTGATCAGTGCTCAAACGTCACCCTTGTTCATAAAAAAATCCGGCGTTGGCCGCACAATTTTTGATTTTGCTCAAGATTACCCAGCTTTGTACGGCATTGCGGCAATTTTAGTTGCACTATTCGCTGGCTGGTTAGCCTCAGCAGTCTTCCGCAAGGATTAAAGCAATGAATATTTCAATCTTGAAAAATATCTGCTAGTTTTAGAAACACTCTCTTGTCGAGTTTACGATTTCAGTATTTCGCGACTACGACCTCATCTGCTCAAACAAAAAGAATAAAATTGGAGCGAGGCTCTTGAAAACTACGAAACCGTCAGAATTTACGGCGATTGCGATTGGCATTCTAGCCGTTTGTTTTCTGATTGGCATGATCGGCCGTTTTTCCTATGAAAATTTTCCGAATCTAGTCTCCCCATTGGGTGTTGAGTTCGGTTGGTCTCGCGGAACCATTGCTTCGATATACTCTCTTGGCGCACTCTTTACGGGTCTGACGGGGCCGATCGCCGGTATTTTATTTGATCGTCTGGGCCCGCGGAATGTCTACAGTATCGGTATCCTGTCTGGTGGCGCTGGCCTCATGCTAGCGGCAATGGCGGACAATATCTGGTTCTTTTATCTGAGTATAAGCATCCTTGTCGGATTCTCAGCTGCTTGTTGTGGCAACGTCACCAATTCAGCCCTTGCCAGTCGGTGGTTTCGCGAAAAATTGCCTTTGGCGTTAGCCATAATCTATTCTGCTCTCGGCGCGGGCACCCTTCTTGGTCTTAGCTTATCTCAGATTTTTATTTCGAACTTCGGCTGGAGACAGGCCGAATTTTTACTTGGCATATGTGTGTTAGTTGCGCTTCCGGTAATCTTGTTTTTACCTTGGCGAAAACTTGCAGCCGGGCGGAAAAGCGCTGCAACGGCGTCTCCCAAAGCAGATGCAGTGTTGCCGGTCATTTGGACCATGTCAAAAGCGGTTAGAACAATACCATTTTGGGGCCTCTCCGCTGTTTTTTGCTTCACCGGCAGTGCTATGTTTTCCGTCATAATTCAGGCCGTCACTTACTTGATTGAAGTTGGATTGCCGCCAATTGAGGCATCCGTTAGTTTTGGTATAACTGGATTATTTATCCCGGTTGGGATGATTGGGTCGGGGTACCTTATTCGCCGTATCGGCCTCCTCACAACGGCGATGGGAAGCTATATCGTAACCCTTGCTGCCATTCTATTTCTATGGTCCTTTGAAACACCTGATCAAGTTTGGGCGCTATACGGTTTTATACTCTGCTTTGGCCTCTCAATGGGATCCCGCGGGCCCATGATAGGAACCATCGCTTCCCACCTTTACAGGGGGAAGAACTTTGGTACGATTTATGGTAGCATTTCAGTGGGCAGTGGCATCGGTATGGCCAGCGGATCGTATTTTTCCGGCCTTTTGTATGATCTGACTGGAACCTACGATGCGGTTTTCCTATATTCCGGTATATCCCTACTGATCGGCGCCGCGCCATTTATCCTTGTCAGAGAGATGAGAAAGCAACCATAATAGAAACGGGCAAATTGACAGGAAATAAGAAGCATATGTCCTTATCAGATACGATAGTGGCGATTGACGAACTGGTTATCGCCATTAAAGATGGCGCAAAAATGGCGATACCCGCTGATTACGCTGGAGTTTCCATGGCGGCGACGCGGGCCCTAATTCGCAAGGGTGTCAAGGATTTACATATTGTCGGGGCACCGACGACGGGGTTACAGGCTGAATTATTGATTGGCGCGGGCTGTGTCAGAACGCTTGAAAGCTCTGCGCTTACTTTGGGTGAATATGGCCCTGCGCCACGCTTTACCAAATCTGTCCGGGAAGGCGAATTAATACTTGTCGATGCAACGTGCCCAGCCATTCATGCCGGGTTGCAAGCATCACAAAAAGGAATCCCTTTTATGCCGTTACGCGGCATCATCGGAAGCCACATTCTCGATCACCACCCGGATTGGATAACACTACAAAACCCTTTCAATGAATCAGAAGATCCAATAGTGGCGATTCCGGCAATTAATCCGGACTTTGCCCTGTTTCATGCGCCTTATGCCGACAAAGAAGGAAATGTTTGGGTAGGTCGCAAACGCGAACTTATCAATATGTCACATGCCTCCAAATCAACATTGGTAACCGTCGATGAAGTCATCGATGGAAGCTTGTTTGATGACGAGAAGATGGCTGCAGGTGTCCTGCCCGCTCTTTATGTTGATAAAATTTCTGAAGCCGTCGGAGGGAGCTGGCCGCTACCCTTTTGGTTTACCGGTGGCGGGGATGATGAACACTTAAAGACATATATGCAAATGGCAGGGTCTGATGAAGGCTTTGCAGAATACCTTCAACGTTATGTTTATAATGAAAGCATCCCGGCATGAGCTTGAGTGATGAAAAAAAAGCCTTGATTTGCTTGATTGCAGGCCTGTTGCGTAACTGCAATCATGTGGCCGTTGGTGCAGCTTCACCGATACCGGGTGCCGGCGCACTTCTTGCAAAAGCCGCTTGGGGAGCTCCTCGGCATGTAAATATTCTGGGGTCCGTTTCCAATAACTTTTTCACGGGCGGTGGAGGCGAACTTTTCGATTGCGCGGCGCAAGGCCGTATTGATGCGTTTTTCCTGGGCGGTGGGCAAATCGATGGACAAGCAAATATAAACTTAATGGGACGGGGTGACTATCCGCTTTCACAACCAAGATGGCCCGGCACTTTTGGGTCCGCTTACCTTTATTTTCTAGTACCGAAGGTTATCTTGTTTCGCGAAGAGCACTCACGTCGAACGCTAGTCAAAAATGTCGATTTTGTCAGCGCACCCGGAACTTCGGAAGATCATGTTTATAGAAAAGGTGGCCCTTTCGGTTTATTGACGAGCAAGGGTTTTTTCCATTTCAGTAGAGACAAAAAACGCTTTTCCCTTGTTTCTGTTCACCCAAGTAGTTCCCTGGAAGATATTCTTGATAATACTGGCTTCGATTTTGATTATTCCGTCGATGTTCCGGCTACAGACCCGCCAGATCCCGCTCTTCTCCATATCTTAGATCATAAGGTACGAAGCAAGATTGCGGAGGTTTATCCGAATTTCACAGAGACCATATTTGCAAAAACTGGCTGAAACGCATAAGTAGATATGGACTTCACCAATATACCATCGAATAAAAGAAAAAAGGATTGTCATGTCAAGTAAAGGTGCCCTAACCGGATTGAAAGTGGTCGACCTCTCCCGCGTGTTGGGCGGCCCCTTCTGTACGCAAATTCTTGGCGATCATGGTGCAGAAGTCATAAAAATTGAACCTCCGCAAGGCGACGAAACCCGCGGATGGGGTCCTCCCTTCGACAAAAATGGGCTTTCTGCTTACTTCTCCGGAACCAATCGCAATAAGCGGTCGATATCTCTGGATATTAGGCAAAATAAGGGCAAAGAAATACTACTTAAACTCCTATCCGAAGCTGATGTTATGCTCGAGAATTTCAAAACAGGCAGCCTCGAAAAATGGGGATTGGGATACGAAGACTTTTTATCCAAGGAATTTCCACGCCTCATTCATTGTCGCGTAACTGGGTTTGGCGCCGATGGGCCTTTTGGCGGATTTCCAGGATATGATGCCGTTATCCAAGCCTGGGCTGGTCTTATCAGCATCAACGGCTCTCCCGAATCTGGACAAGTTCGGCTCGGCATTCCATTAGTTGATCTAGGTACGGGGATGAACGCCGTAATCGGTATCTTGATGGCCGTCAACGAACGACATACCTCAGGTAAGGGTCAATCTGTTGAAGCGTCCCTTTATGATACAGGCATTCAACTTCAACATCCTCATGCGCCTAATTATTTAATGTCCGATAACCCCCCAAAACTTACCGGGAACTCTCATCCTAATATTGCACCTTATGATTTGTATGAAACGAGCACAGTTCCCGTATTTTTAGGCGTCGGCAACCATGGACAATTCATTAAATTATGCACCTCACTGGGCACACCGGAATTGGCAAATGACCCACGGTTTGCGGATAACGTTCTTCGAGTTAAAAACCGCGCTGAACTAAACGATGCGCTCAATCAAATGTTCAAAGACAAAGACGGTGTCGCCGTCGCAACACAATTACTTGCTGCCGGGGTTCCCGCGGGCGCTGCGATGACCGTCCCGGAAGCCTTAAACCATCCTCATACTCGGCACCGAAATATGGTTGTTGAAAAAGACGGTTATTCTGGCACAGGTGTTGCGGTGAAGATGAGCAGAACTCCTGGATCCGTCAAATCTGTTCCGCCCGGTTTCGGCGCGCATGGGCGAGATATTTTGAAAGAGCTCGGCTTTGCAGAAACCGAAATAGAAGATTTAATCGATACTGGAATCGTCTGGGAACACCCAAAATAGCGCGAACAGAAAATCAGCTCTTGTAGTTATCAATGTCTCGCCTAATAGTATTATAAACAACATGTGGTCAACGAGATCATCAAGCATAAAAGTGGATCAAAAGAATGGTGAAATTCGGTGTAAATCAGTCTGTCGCGCGAGTAGAAGATATCCGTCTTGTTACAGGTGCCGGTGAATATACGGACGACATCAACATTGACGGCCAGTTGCATAGTTTTATGCTTCGGTCGCCAGTAGCACATGCCAACATTAAATCCATCGATATTACAGATGCGAAAGCATCGCCCGGGGTCGTCGACATTATTCTGGGTGCAGAGCTTGCAGCAGATAATGCAAACGAGCTCCCCTGTATGATCCCGTTGAAAAATCAGGATGGTAGTGACCGTGCTGATCCAGGGCATCCGACATTGGCAATAGATAGGGTCCGCTATGTTGGAGACAATATTGCTTTTGTTATCGCCACGACCCTTGATCAAGCGAAGGATGCCGCTGAACTTATCGTTATCGATTTTGAAGAATTGGGTGTCGTAATCGACACAAAGACTGCCAATCAAAACGGAAATCCTCTGGTCCATGATAAAGTAGAAAATAATGTGGCCTTTGACTGGGCACAAGGAGAAGAAGGTAATACTGACAACGCCCTCAACACAGCGGCACATGTCTGCTCGTTGGAACTGATCAATAGCCGTGTTGTTGTTAATTCCATGGAACCACGCGGCGTCATCGCCGATTGGGACGCTGCCACAGAACGGATGACCTTATATTCGGGTACGCAAGGTGGCTGGGTCTTAAAATCTCTGCTGGCCAATGCAGTTTTACATATTCCTGAGGAGCAAATGCGGGTTGTCACACCGGATGTGGGTGGCGCTTTTGGCATGAAACTATTCTTTTATTCGGAATGTGCAACCGCCGTATGGGCATCTCGCAAACTTGGAAAACCAATAAAATGGACCGGAGAACGTTCCGATGCGTTTCTTTCGGATACACAAGGGCGCGATCACTACACTTATGCGAAATTGGCCTTTGATGAGAATTTTAAAATTACAGGAATGAAGGTCACATCGAACGCCAACCTGGGAGCATATCTATCAACATTTGGGCCGCTTATCCCAACGGTGGCAACGGTAAAAGTAATGCCGGGTGTTTATGATATTCCAAATTTCTTCTATCGTTGCATAGGGGTTTTCACGAATACTGTTCCCGTAGATGCATATCGTGGCGCTGGGCGACCCGAAGCAATCTACATAATCGAACGCTTAATGGATGCGGCCGCAAAGGACCTCGGTGTGCCGCCCGAAGAATTAAGGCGAAAGAACTTTATTCCTGCGGCAGCAATCCCCTTCACCACTTCAACAGGTTGTGTTTATGACAGTGGCGATTTTGAACGTATTATGAACCGAGCGCTTGAAAAGGCTGATTGGAATGGCTTCGATAGCCGGAAATCCCAATCTGCTGCCAAAGGTTTACGTCGCGGCATTGGCATGTGTTTTTATGTTGAAGCAACTGCAGGAAACCCAACAGAATCTGCGTTTATTCGATTTGAAGAAAATGACATCGTCTCGGTTTCCGTTGGTACCCAGTCTTCGGGGCAAGGCCACTCAACTGCTTATTCACAAATTGTTGCCGAGCGGCTTGGAGTCCCCTTCGAGAATATTCGAATTGTCCAAGGCGACACGGATAAAATAAAAACTGGCGGCGGCACCGGCGGATCCCGATCACTTACAGTTCAGGGGCCAGCAATCCACAAAGCCAGTGATGAAGTGATCGAAAAAGGCAAAGAACTTGCCGGTCATTTTCTAGAAGCAGCAACTGTAGATATTGAATTTTCCGCTGAAGAGGGGGATTTCTCAATTGCCGGTACGGACAGGAAGATAAGCATACTGGAAGTTGCGGCCCGGGCACGTGGGTTGGGACAACTGCCAGAGAACTTGGCCGAAGGATTGGATTCAGAAGCCAGTATCACGCTGGAAGCTTTCACCTATCCAAATGGGTGCCATATCGCCGAAGTTGAGATTGATGAACATACAGGCACAACAGATGTTGTGCGCTATGTTATCGTCGACGATTTTGGCACCATCGTGAATCCGGCGTTAGTGAGGCACCAAGTGATTGGTGGTGTCGGCCAAGGAATTGGGCAAGCACTAACTGAAAACACCGTTTATAGCGAAGATGGACAGCTTCTTACCGGGTCCTATATGGATTACGGTATGCCGCGGGCCGATAATATTCCGCTGGACCTTACTTACGAGACAATTGAAATTCCCTGCACCATGAATCCGATGGGTGTTAAAGGTTGTGGAGAAGCCGGTTGCATCGCCGCCCCGCCAGCGATTATCAACGCAGCACTGAATGGCCTAGAAGAACTTGGCGTTGACCATCTAGATATGCCTGCCACACCTCAGAAAGTGTGGGATGCGATCCAGCAAGCGCGCTAGCCTTCAAACGTGACTGGTAGTCAAAAGCCCGCGCTCGCTATCTCTTTTATGGTGATCGCCATGCTTTTGGTTCCAGTTATGGACGGCACAGCCAAACTGCTAACACAAAGCTTTGACGTGGTCCAAGTTGTTTGGGCCCGCTACGCCTTTCATTTTCTGACACTCATCCCGCTGTTGGCTATGAGCAATCAGATCGAATTCTCCATACCGAAGAACTTTAAACTGCAAATAGTTCGCGCCGCTTTCTTGCTGGGCGATACGTTTTTATTTTTTGCAGCTCTTGCCCTTATTCCCCTGGCGAATGGGAAGGCTGTATTCTTTGTGGCGCCGTTGATTATGACGGCCCTCTCGCCTTTTATCCTCAAAGAAAAAGTAGGCCGGCGGAGATGGACTGCTGTTTTTATCGGGTTTGCAGGTGCTCTTGTCATTTTGCGTCCAGATATCCAGGGTATCAGCTGGGGATACGCTTTAGCACTTGCTTCTGCGGTCCTTTACGCCCTTTATTTACTTTACACGCGTAAGCTCGCCAAATCGAGCCCACCCCTGGTTACATTGCTTGTAACCGCGATCTTTGGAACGGCGATAATGTCCGCTGTCGTCCCTTTTTATTGGTCCTCCCCCGACTTGACTGGTTGGCTACTTATGCTGGCCATGGGAGCCCTGGGAACTGTGAGTCACTATCTGATTATCAAAGCTTTTGAATTGGGCGAAATGCCAATGCTTGCACCTTTTACCTATGCAGAGATCGTCAGCGCAAGTGTCTTCGGTCTAATCGTTTTCGGCCAATTCCCAGATCTCTGGACGTGGATCGGGATCACGATAGTAATCGCAAGCGGTGTTTACATTTCCAGACGAGAGTTCAAAAGAAACTAAATCAAAGGATCATATGACCATTGTAAAAGACCTTGTCGTTGTCGGCGACGGCAGAAAATATTGCCAGGTTCACAGTTAGCCCTAATTTGCCCGGCATGTCGATTGAAGGCACGCCAACGCCTGATTTGAATCTTGTCTAGTTCATCAATTCGGCGTCCCAGAAAATATCGACAATACCATTGAAACCATCCTCGAGGGTCAGGTCCATATATCCATCCTTTTTCGTTCCAGACGGACAGCGACTGTCGGCTTTTTATGCCAAAATAGTTTAACGTTACATCCGGAATATTACTGATTTTAGCTTTATCAAACCAGTCGACCGGAAATTCATCCGTGCAATCATTACAGTATTTTCCTTCGAATACTCCCATTTCCAGCATTTGCTTAGGTGTAAAAACCGGCTGAAAACTTTCATCAAAATTCTTGCCAACGGGTGCCACTAATTCATAGACATAATTCTGTTGCATTTTGTCCTGAACTTTAATTATTTCACCAACAGATCTCACGCATCGCCCTTTCTTCAGATATACTAGAACTCATATAGTACCATTTCAGGAATTGAACAGCTCTTGAGAACTCAACGCAATTTTCCGAACTGTTCGACTGTATTAATGCTCAATTTAAGGAAGAAATAATATGGCTTTGATTATCGACTATAACGGCCCCATTACGATTATCACACTAAATCGCCCGGATGCTCGCAATGCTGTCGACCCGGAAACTGCGGAGGAATTGAGGACAGCATTTAAGGCTTTTGACGAAGACAACGAACAATCTGTTGCCATTTTAACGGGTGCGGAGGGGACATTCTGTGCCGGCTTTGACTTAAAAGTTGCTGCAAAAAGCGGCCCTGACATCGGTCATGATCCAAATAGCGAAGGGCCAATGGGGCCCACAAGAATGCTTTTATCAAAGCCGGTAATTGCGGCGGTCGAAGGCCATGCCGTTGCCGGCGGCTTAGAATTAGCGCTTTGGTGCGACCTTCGCGTCGCGTCAGAAACCGCTATCTTCGGCGTATTTTGCCGCCGCTGGGGCGTCCCTCTCATCGACGGAGGTACGGTTCGTCTTCCTCGTCTTATCGGGCAAAGCAGAGCCATGGATATGGTCCTGACGGGTAGACCCGTCAAAGTTCAAGAAGCTTACGAATTTGGCTTGGCTAATCGTAAAACGGCTGCGGGGCAAGCATTGGACGTAGCTCTCGAACTGGCCCGTGAAATAGCTAAATTTCCACAACTTTGTATGCGTGCCGACCGGATGTCTGCGCATCAACAATGGAATATGGGTTTGCCCGCCGCGTTAGTAAATGAGGCAATAGGCGGGTTGGAACCACTAGCCAAGGAAACACAAGCCGGCGCTGCCCGATTTGCTGCAGGCAAAGGTCGTAGCGGAGATTTCAATAGCATTTAGTCAGCTTTTGGTCAGGATTACCCTGACCAAAACTCATCTAGAAATTCTTATCCCATAACCGCGCCATCATCTCGCATGATGCCGATGATGGTTGATCTTGGAACAGATTGTCCACCTTCAGGGTAATGACCACCGCCTTTTGCACCGGGATGCTGAATTCCAATAAACATAGTCTTACGATCTGCGCTCCAGGTAACACCGGTCACTTCGCATTCGTTAGGCCCTACCATAAAGCGGCGGATCTCCCCTGTTTCGGGATCGCCCACCAGCATCTGGTTGTTTCCCATTCCGGCAAAGTCCCCTTTGTTTGAATACTTGCCATCCGTCTGGATCCACAGAAGGCCTTTCGAATCAAATTTCAAGCCGTCCGGCGCATTGAACATGTTGCCTGCATTGATATTTTTTGAGCCCGCATAAGCGTCTTTGTGAACAGTCGGATTGCCTGCTACGACAAAAAGGTCCCACTCAAATTCATGTGACAAGTGATCACCATTATCCGGGCGCCACCGGACAATTTGACCGTAATTATTTGCTGCTCGAGGGTTTGGACCGCCAACTGGCGTTTCATCGCCGCCTTTATTGGGTTTATTGCCTCTGTTTTTGTTATTCGTTAGCGCCACATAGACTTCAGCCTTTGATGGATGTGCTGCAACCCATTCAGGTCTGTCCATAGTGGTCGCGCCTACTGTTGAAGCAGCAAGACGCGTCAAAACGCTAATCTCTGCTTGCGATTTCATTCCCGTTGATTCTGGCGTCAG